>CAJXXT010000017.1 GCA_913063495.1 uncultured Gammaproteobacteria bacterium
TGTTTCGCAAGGCCGGGACCAATATCAGCGGCTAATTCTAAGCCGGTAATCGGGTTTTCAAAGCTTCGAACACTGCCATCTGGCAGGGTGATTTCAATGGACATGGTGGTTCCTGAGTGATGTCAAACCAAAGTAAAGGGGTGGCCGATTATATTAAACCGTAATTGTAGATACCGCTGTGGTTACAGGTAGTGCTACGTAAGGTAGAGTATAGGGCAAACGAACACGAAATTTTATAACAGAATGGCCATTAGCTAAAGGCATTTCGTAAGGTGCTGCTAGACGAAATTAAATATGGTTGAAGAATGGGAACTAGGAGTTGTTTATGGCTGAGCAAACAGTCTCAGTGAAAGTGCGAATGGAAGGGAAGAGTCTTGTCGTTGCATACCTGCTTTGGTGGTTTTTGGGCGCTTTGGGTGGGCATCGATTTTATCTTGGTCGAATTAAAACGGCAGTTACTCAGTTGTTACTATTTTCAGTGGGAGCTATCACGGCATTTGTCATTTTTGGCTGGATTCTTTTGTTTGCTTGGTTTATTTGGTGGGCATTGGATAGCTATTTTACTTATCGTATGGTCATAGAAGAAAACGAGAAGTTGGGGGTGGCTGATGCGGGTTTCTCACTGGTAAAGGAAGGGGGCGCGGGTAATGATCTAGATCAGTTGGAGAAGTTGCATGCCCTGTATGAAAAGGGGGTAATGACAAAAGATCAGTATGAATCAAAAAAAGCTAAGCTGTTACCTTAATTGGCTACCGTGGCCCGATGGGGTGAGCCTTGACGCAGCATTAAGCTGTTCCAATGGAGCCTTTTAACACGCCCTCATAAGCAAAAACCTGGATGTCACAATCCGGCTTTTGTTTTTTGATTACCTTTGCAATATGGTCTGCCAAATATTCAACGGTAGAGTCAGTGCTGATAACATAACAGCAGCGAGAAGGCAGTGTTAATTCAAAGCGCCCCTGGGGAGCATCGTAGGAAAATTGGGTCTGTGTATCGTTAGTGTTTTCTTGGCAAACATCCTCTTCGGTTCCAATATAAATATCTTTCCAACGTTGTGCCCAGGATGTTTCGAGGGCTGGGTTACGCTCGCCGTTAATTAGGATTTCAATGCGAGAGCGATGACCATGAGCAATGCGCTGACAATTACCGTCATGCTTTTTTAGGCCATGACTGTAGTGATAAAATGGCCCGTCTATTTCCTCAGGTCTAAGCGTGATATGGATGTCAGTGACATTAGACGGCAGTAGCTGCTTGAGTTTACTTTCCATCAGTTGGGCAATGTTCTCAGGAGAGACATTGTTGCAGGGTAATAACTCGGCACCGGAGGGAGGGGATAGGTGTTTGTATTCACCCCCTCTACTGTCTTGCCAGCTTATAGTAAGGCCTCCATCATCAATGGATGAATGAAGCTGTTTCAGCCCTTTGGGTACCAATAAGCGGTGATCGTATAACTCATCAATCGCATGTTTAATTTGTTTTTTTACATGGCCAAAGTCAAAAACCATACCCTGGTGATCCAGGTCACCGTGTAGTATCACATCCACTATCCAGCTTTCGCCTAGAATGCCCCGGTCAGCGTTAACGTAGGAAAAGTCCATAACCGTAAGGTGTTTTACAAAAAGCGCGGGCATAGTCGGTAGGCCTGTTGGAGAGTGGGTGGTCTTGGTAAAAGCGTATAATAACTGAAACCCAGTTCAATAGTAATGTGATTGTTATGTCGGAGGGAGGGGGCTGCACTTCGGTATGGCGAAAGGTGCTTAATCAATAAGGATAGCGTTTATTGCGTTGGATGTTTGTATTCGTTGATTCAGGCAATTGACCTATTCTGCTATCCCGTTATTATAGCGACGGAATTGCTTGGAGCAATTAGGAGCAAAAGCATGTTAGGTTTTGGGAGTAAACCACGGGTTTGTATCGTGGGCGCAGGGTTTGCCGGTCTTAACGCCGCACAGCAATTAAAATCTTCAAAGTATGACGTGACAGTCATTGATAGGGAGCCATGTATTGAATGGTTACCTAATTTGCATGAGATTATTTCTGGGCGAAAAAATGGTGAAGAGCTGAAGTTAAGTCGTAAGCGTATTATGGCAAGGTTGGGTCATCGCTTTTGTCAGAACACTGTGGTTGATGTCAGTGGCACTTCGTTGTTGCTGGATACGGGTGATTTGATTGCTTTTGATGCCTGCGTTATTGCAACAGGAGGTCTTGATGATTTCTCTGGGGTGCCTGGCGCTATGCAGTTTGCCTATTCGGCAAAAAACGTAGCAGGTTGCCAACATATCGCCAAGGTGATGCGCAGAGCTACCTTAGGGCATCGTACGCTGAAGGTGTCAGTGGTTGGCGCGGGGGTTGAAGGTGTTGAGGTGCTGGGAGAGGCGTTACGTGCTTATCGTCACCGTCCTCAACTTGAGTTTCAAATGGTTGATGCTAATAAACAGGTTCTGTCGCAATGCGCTGGAAATTTGGATAATGCTGTTCGTCGGCATGTTGATAAACTAAGTGTCGACTTTTGTATGGGCAACGGGGTGGCATCGGTAGAGAAAGAGGGTTTATATCTTCAAAATGGAAAGACCCTTGAGAGTGATTTGACCATATGGGCAGGTGACGTATTGCCCACAAAGCAACAATGGGGGCGTGTTTCTAGTACGTTCCAGAGCCATCGCTTTGAAAGTGTATTTGTTGTCGGAGGTGCAGCTGATATGCCGCCGATTTTGGCCAAAGAAGCTTTTCACGCTATTGATATGGGGCGTTTTGTAGCAATGAACGTTGAGCGTCTATTGTCTGGTAAGCGTTTAAAGCGTTTTGACCCGGCAACAAAGCCGCAAGTTGTTAGTTTTGGTGACCTTGATACCTTTATGATCTTTAATGGGTTCTCTGTTTCATCTTCTATGTTGGGAGCTGCCAAGGAAATGGTGTATACCTTGGGTTTGCTACAGTTAAGCCCGCCGACAAACCCTAAGGATTTTGTGAATACCCTCGATGTTTTCCAGCGTAGTATGCGCAGGGTTTATTTGCCGACACTTAACCCGGTGAGCATGATGGGTAAATTAACGCGCGCTCGGCTGCTTACTTAATGGGTGAAACGTCAATGTATAATGCGAAGGTAGAGGTGGCAGAGCTTGGCAATCCTATTTTGAGGGCACAAGCTAAAAAGGTGTTGTCATTTGTAGGGGGTGAGGCAGAAGACGAAGGACTTGCCTGTATCGTAGCGCAAATGCGAGAGGTAATGCAGGAGCGAAATGGTGTTGGGATTGCAGCTCCCCAAATTGGTATATCACAACAGGTCCTTATTATTGCTTCCCGGCCAAATGAACGCTATCCCGAGGCGCCATTTATTGAGCCAGTGGTGATGATAAACCCGATTATAGACGTCGAGTCATCGCAAACTGAAAAAGGTTGGGAAGGGTGCTTAAGTGTGCCTGGAATTAGAGGTTATGTGTCTCGTGCAGTTCAAGTCAGCGTGAATTTTGTTGATGTAAATGGTGCATCTCAGCGCTGGGATTTAGAGGGTTTTCCTGCACGTATATTTTTGCACGAGTACGATCATTTGATTGGGCTAACATTTTTGGATCGCATCGACAGCGTTGCCGATCTAATTTCCGAAAATGAGCTGGCAAAACGGTAAATTGAATCAGGACGATTGCCAAGTCGTCCCTCCCGTTAGGGCTTTGATATTAAGCGTGCAGTTTCTTTAGAAACTCTTGTTGTTCTGCTTTATTTGGAATATTGCCTGCAGCTCGCAGATGGAAATCCTCAAGTGTTACCGATTTTTTTGCATCACGTTTCGCAAGGCGGCTCGCTAGTGGCCCAATGTAAAACGTTAATGTCTCGGCAACTTTTTTGATGTCATCTGCGGATATTATTGTTGTTTTCTGGCTTAGAGCGGGAGATGCAATAGGTGCATTTTCGAGACCAAAAATCAGTGATGCGGAGGTTCTTCCATCGGAGGTTGTGTTGGCTGTTGATATTGAGTCGTTACCTGTGTGGGCTCGGTATATACCTGATGATGTTAGGTTTTGAATGAACTCTTGTCGCTCTTGCTCTGTAGGAATGTGTTGCGCTAGTATTTGAGATAAACCTTCCATCGTTTGGCTTTTTTTGCTGGATTTTTTCACTAAGTAATGAGCCATAGGGCCAACATATTTTGCTAGCGTCTGTTCTAAAGAGCCTAGTGTGTCGGCGTTCCATACACTAGCAGACGTTTCGGGTTTGGAGGGGCTAGTCGATGCGGCTGCAGACGCGACAATTGTTTTTGCAGTGGGAGAAATGTAAAAACTGGTTTTTGCATCAGCCAGTTCCATATCATCAATACAACGAAGTTTTTTAATAAAGTCCGAGGCTGATTGAAAACGGGTTTCAGCTAATGGTTGAAGTGCTTTACGCAGAATAGGTTTTATTGAATTGATGCTCTGAACGGAAAGGTGCCCGTGTACATCAAGAGAGTCTATGGTTTCGTTAAGACTTAAACCTCGGACAGGGCGTTGTTGGGTGAGTAGCTCGTAAAATAAAACACCAACGCTATAGAGGTCTGAACGTTGGTCGACCTGTAACCCTTGAAGTCCCTCGGGCGACATGTAATTAGGTGTGCCAACCATAAAACCAGTACTGGTTAAGTCGGATGTATCAAGCCTAGCGACACCAAAGTCTGAAACTTTTACCTTGCCGTTTTCCAATAAAATAATATTTGCGGGTTTGATGTCGCGATGGACAACACCTTTGCTGTGGGCGTGTTCTAGAGCTTGTAGTATCTGGATAGTAATATCTGCCGCAACAGCAAGAGAGTATTGAGAGTCACTTTGTAGTTGTGCTTTAAGTTCGATCCCGTCCACGTATTCCATGGCAATATAAGGACGGTCGTCGTGAAACCCAAAGTCAAATACACTCACAATATTTGGGTGTAAACAGCGAGCTGCAGCTTTGGCTTCTTGTTGGAATCTAACCGTAAGGTCATCCCCCAGGTCGCCTTCTAATAAATGCGTGTGAAGCACTTTGACGGCTACATGACGCTCAATTTGAGCGTCCAGGCCTTTATATACGATACCCATAGCGCCCTTGCCGAGCACTTTTTCTATATCGTATTTGGCGATCCTTGTAGGAACTGCTTGTTGCTTACTCATGAGTGTTACTTACTTGTCCATGTTGTCTGGCGCTTTTCGTTCGCCGTTATTCGTCATCAATTGTCTCGTCGAGAAGCTTGACGGCGTTGTCTAGGCTGCGGTGCATGCGGTTAAAAGAACGACCCAAGGATGAGATCTCGTCGTTTCCTTTTACCACGAGCTCTTCTACCGTAAGGTTGCCTAAGCTGACATCATCGGCTTTTTTCGACATGGCAGAAACAGGCTTTAGTACAATATAGTGCAGCATGATGTTGAGTAGGATGATAAGCAAAACAAAAACGCCTACCAAGGCAATCATGAAGGTTATAAATGTGCTATTTGCACGTTCTAGCGGTAATGACATTGGGACGGACACTATTTGAGCGCCGATAACCTCGTCTAGCTTCCAGCCAAATCCGTTGTTGTCACCATAGGTATTGATCAATGTTTCTGGCGCTTCAGCTGGCGTGCTGTGACAGCTGAGGCAGGCTGGGTTGGTGATTTTGATAGGGCGGCTTAAATATAGTTGAGGTCCGGTGGGGGTGCTTCGTTCGCCAACAAGTTCCTTTTCAGCATCGTGGTTTCGGAAGAAAGATACGATATCTGTTTCCCATTCAGTTGCTCGATTGGCGGGATTTGTTGGGTTTAACGTTGCCTCTTTATAGCTGTACTCTGGGTGTTTCTTTTGTAGTCTTTTAATATATTGAGAGGCAGCGTAGGCGGGAACCGTTTGAGAAATAAAATGGCGGCGTTGTTGTACGGCTAATAATGGTTTGACTTCTTTTACCGTGTAACCTCGAACAGCAATCGCGCTTTCCATCATAATACGGGCAGATTGAAGAACTTCTTCTCGGGCGTTGTCGTTTAGTAATTTGTTGCTAAATACACCTGCAATGGCTAAGCCTGCGCAAATTGCAACAAGCAATACCAGGTTGAATTTCATTCTTAAGCCCATAATTCCCTCTCTTTGATTGGTAAAATAGTCTAGTAAGCGGTGTGACAGAGCCTTTTATAGCAGGCACGTTAACAAAATGGGTAGTAAAAAGAAATGATAACTAGGTATGCTCGATTAAAGCATGGCGTTGCACTTTTTTAAACCGTCGTATGCCGCTTTGAAATGCCCAGTTTTCAGTGTGGTTGCATAGGTTTGTGTGACAGGCCAAGACGGCCAAAAACCTACCTTTATTACGAATGAATCGTGTTTTTTCATAGCATTAACAAGGGCTTTGTAATTTGTATCGAACAGGATCGATGTGGGGGTGTGGAGCTGTTCGATAGGGGCGATTTGTTGTTGTCCGACAAACACCCCTGTGCCTGTATAGCTGATGTCAATATTGGATTTTGTGTGAAGGATAATATGCTGTTGTGTTATTTCAAGGTAAACCGGAGTGTTGCCTTGTCCGTCATGCATGTTGTTAATGGTGCTGGCTAAGCTGCATTGATTACTTAAGGATTGACTTTCACTTAGCGTCCAAGGGCCAATTATCAAAGGCAGGGCTTCTAAAGAGACGCCGATTTCAGGCGGAGTGATTAGCGTTGCAATTTTTTTTGCAGGTTTTATTGTAGGTTTTATTGTGGTTTTTTTTGTCGTAGGTGTTGTTGAGGTCAGCTTATTTTTTGTGGTAGTTGGCCTGATTTTTATGGGAGGGCTTTTCTTGGTGATTATGCTCGGCTTAGTCTTGGAGAGTTGAGGGGGTGCTTTGGATTTATCCGTAGATACCGACTTCTTTGCTGGGGCTATTTGGGGCTGGGAAGGTTTTGGAACATATGGTGTGGGTACCAATACTCGTTGCTTGATTTTAGCGGGAATTAAAGATGTTGAATTTGCCGTATCTGCGGTCGCCGAAGGAGGTTGAGGGGCGCTTGTTGGCTTTTGCTGAGGCGAAGAGCAGGACGTAATAAAGAGCAAGGTCGCAACCAACAGAGTAAATGAAAAAATATGGTACATAAAAAATCCTCAGAGGGTATTGCCGATACAAGTTAGGTCATTCTTGCAGGTTCTATTAGATTTACAACGATTGATTGCTGTCAATTTGGTTATATTTTTATGCCTTTTGGGTGCCTTGCCTGTTGGCCGTAAGGGGATATACTGCCAGTTAGGCATAACAAAATAACAAGAAGGTTTTAAGATGGCACCTAAGCCACAGAACACCCCTCGTTTTGTTTTAACGGCGATCAACTATTTCACATTTTTAGCGATCCCTTGTGCGGCATTGTTGTTGGTGATTTATACGCAATTTACGCGATCTACTGAAGAATTAGTCGTTTCTCAGCATCAGTCTCATCAATCGGTTGCTTTAAAACTGCAGGCGTTGGCTTCGGTTCAGGCGTCCTTGCGCTTGTATACATCATCGTTAGGGAGTAGCGAAGGGCCGTTAATAGAGGGTGCGTTAATGGAGGTGTCATTGTCGTTATCCGCATTGCAGCGTTTGGAGGGGCAGCAGGATGCAGAAACTATTCAGCTTCTGACGTCCATAGAACGATATCACGAATTGTTGGATCGGGCAGCTGAACGTATGGCGAAAGGTTTGCCTCAAGAGCGGGGTACTAACGATGTTGCTATTCGATTAGCTGAGCGTTTGAGAAGCTCGTTGCAACTGTCCGCGTACGCAAATCAGAGGAGTGCGGATAAGTTATATGCTGAGTTAACGGATGAAATTACGCTGTACCATCGGATGTTTATTGTTGTTTCGTGGTCATTAGTCGCGTTGCTGATTGTTATGTGGTGGCGTCAGCGTGTTCAGCAGCGTACAGAGAAAAACTTGCGTCAGGTGGCCAGTGAAGCAAAAGAGGCGGTTAAATCACGCAGTGAGTTTATGGCTGTCATGAGTCATGAGATTCGAACCCCCTTAAATGGAGTGTTGGGAATGGCTGATTTATTGTTGCAAACTAGCCTGTCTCCATCACAGAAAGCCTATACGGAGACCATTGTTACCAGTGGTGATAGTTTGTTAGCGGTTATTAATGATATTTTAGATTTATCGAAAATTGAGGCTGGGCGAGTTGAGTTGGATAATGTGCCTTTTGCGCTGGCCGCTTGTATCAAAAATAATATTCAACTTGTTGGTGTGAACAAGTCAACTGACGTTTCCCTGTCTTTTAGCGTTGACCCTGGTGTTCCTGAATTAATCTGCGCTGATAAGAATCGGCTGTCACAAATACTGGTGAATTTGCTGGGTAATGCGCTGAAGTTTACGCCAAGCGGCTATGTAAAGTTACATGCCTTCATCGATGCTGATAATGACGGTGTGCTTCGTTTTAGTATCAATGATAGTGGGATCGGTATTCGAGAGGACGTGCTGCCGCATATCTTTGATTCTTTCTCTCAAGCCGATTCAACAATTACCAGGGATTTTGGTGGCACGGGTTTGGGGTTGGCGATTACGAAGTTGTTAGTCACGCTTATGGGGGGGCAAATCGAGGTAAGTAGCAAAGCGGGTCGTGGTAGCTGTTTTGAATTCTCGATTAATATAGTGAAGGTTGACCCTTTTCTCGATGCGCGTGATGACGCCGATATTGAACGTGTGCCAGTGATATCTGATGTGAGGCGAGAGTCGGTTCGAATATTGGTGGCAGAAGATAATATCGTGAATCAAAAGGTTATCTCCAAGATGCTGAAGAACCTTCATTATGAGCATGACTTGGCAGTTAATGGTGTTGAGGCCGTGTCAAAATCGGATAAGCAACATTATGACCTGATCCTTATGGATTTGCAGATGCCTGAGTTGAGTGGGTTGGAGGCAGCGGATAGGATACTGTCTACTTGTAATGAAGGCGGGGGTGATGCGAAACACTGCCCAGTGATTGTTGCGTTGACGGCAAATGTGCTGGAGGACGACAGAATTCGTTGTGAGCTGGCGGGAATGTCAGGTTTTTTGGCTAAACCAGTTAAACAAAAAGATCTTGAAGATTGTTTGAATCGATTGTTGGGCGCCTCAGCCTTAGCGGAGGCCCCCTTGCAAATGAGGTAGGTTTGTTAGTGGTCTCGGTTAACCGCTAAATCTGCCAATGCAATAAGTGCTCTTTTGTATTTTGAGTCAGGCACACCGGATAGCGCCTCTTTAGCCATATCTGATTGGTGGTGAGCTGCTTTTAATGTGTAATCTAATGCCCCGCTATTTTGTACGGCTGCTGTGATGGCTTCGAGCTGGTCTATTCCGCCGTGTTTGATTGCGTTCTTTATTAGCTCAGACTCCTCAGGGGAGCCTCTTTTCATTGCTTCAATAAGAGGGAGTGTGGGTTTGCCTTCGGCTAAGTCATCGCCAACATTTTTACCCATCTCATCTGCGTTGCCGGTGTAGTCCAGTACGTCATCAATAAGCTGGAATGCATGGCCGAGGTGGTCGGCGTAGCGTGCAAACTTACCTTCCATACCGTTACTTTCCATATTGCTGGCTGGACGCGCCAAAACGGAACCCGCTTCTGCAGCGGCTTCGAACATTTTGGCGGTTTTGTAATGAATAACTTCCATGTAGCGTTCTTCTGTCGTATCAGGGTCGCGACAATTAATTAGCTGTAATACCTCACCCTCCGCAATAAGATTGGTCGCGTCTGAAATTATGCCTAGTACTCTTAGGTTGCCTAGAGATACTACCATTTGGAATGCGCGAGAAATAAGAAAATCTCCAACTAAGACGCTAGGAGCATTTCCCCACACGCTGTTGACGGTTGCTTTGCCTCGGCGTAAGTCAGACTTATCAACCACATCATCGTGTAATAGTGTCGCGGTATGAAGAAACTCAACTACCGCCGCTATATCTATGTGTTCTTTTCCCTTATAACCTGCTGCGCGTGCACTGAGTAGTGAAATGAGTGGCCGAAGCCGTTTGCCGCCGCTTTGGATTATATACTTGCCGACTTCTTCTACTAAGGGGACGCGAGTGTGAATTTTCTGGATAATGAGTTGATTAACCGCCTCAAAATCATCTTCAACTACGGCAGATATTTCTTTGAAATTCATAGGGATGACTGGCCAATTAAGATATACGCAATGATTTAGCACTAAGGTTCGACTGCTTTCCAGGCGAAATGTGAGGCAATGCTATGGGGCGGATACTGGGGTGTCAAGGGAACTGATAAGTTCAGTCATTATTTCGGTTAAATAGCGATAGAAGGCAAAGAAAAGGCGGGGTTTTTATCACATTTAACCTTATTCGATGCTTATCTTGCATTCCGGTGTGAAAAAAACTTGCGGCAGGGTAGGCATTACCGTAGAATTCGGCCCCCTGTAGCCCTGCATATTTCGGTGACTTTTTATGCGGCTAAGAATTGATATTGTGAGGTGCTTTGCCTTGCATCTATATAAATGAAGACATTCTATTGGAGTTAGCTAACATGTACGCGGTAATTAAGAGCGGCGGTAAGCAGCATCGTGTTGTTGAAGGTGAAGTATTAAAGTTAGAGTTGATTGATGCAGAGCCAGGCAGTGCAATTGAGTTTGACGAAGTGTTATTGGTAGCTGACGGTGGCGATGTAAAAATCGGTGCACCTATAGTTGAAGGTAGCAAGGTTACTGCTGAAGTAGTAACTCATGGTCGTGGTGATAAAATTAAAATCATCAAGTTCCGTCGACGTAAGCACTCTATGAAGCGTATGGGTCATCGTCAATGGTATACCGAAGTTAAGATTACAGGCATTAGCGCTTAATATAGGGCTAGTTGCGTTATAGATCTATATTGTAGTAGATCTAGTTTAGACATTGAAGGAGACATAAAATGGCTCATAAGAAAGCTGGTGGTAGTACTAATAACGGTCGCGATTCCGAATCAAAACGCTTAGGCGTTAAATTGTTTGGCGGCCAACAAGCATTAGCAGGCAATATCCTGGTTCGTCAGCGTGGAACTAAATTTCACCCTGGAAAGAACGTTGGTATTGGCAAAGATCATACTTTGTTTGCTACCGCTGAAGGTGAAGTGTTGTTTGAAGTTAAAGGGCCACTGAATCGTAAATACGTTTCTATTGTTCCTGCTGCTCCTGCTGCGTAATTCGCAGGGTGTAGATTTGCCTTAAGGCATTTGTTCAAACCTTTGACTTGAGGGTTTGGAGTGTAAAAGCCCTGCCATTGCGGCGGGGCTTTTTGCGTCTAAGGCTATACTGTTTTAATTATATGTTGGTTGTGAATTTACGATTGGAGGCTAAACCATGAAATTTGTAGATGAGGCAAGTATACGAGTACTTGCAGGTGATGGTGGGAATGGTTGTCTTAGCTTCCGTCGTGAAAAATACGTTGAGTTTGGAGGCCCTGATGGCGGCAATGGTGGGGTTGGTGGTAGCGTTGTCATCCAAACCAATGTGAATGTAAATACCTTGGTAGATTTTCGCTATGAGCGAACGCACCATGCGCAACGTGGTGAAAACGGTACTCGCCGCGATTGTACTGGTGCAGGCGGTAAGGATATTGTGCTAAGGGTGCCTGTAGGTACCACTGTCATCGACGAAGAAACTGATGAAGTGTTGGGTGACCTGGTGAGAGAAGATCAGGAATTGGTTGTGGTGAAAGGTGGTGCTGGAGGGTTGGGTAATGCCTGTTTTAAATCAAGTACTAACCGAGCACCTAGAAAAACTACGCCGGGTAAAGAGGGTGAGCAGCGCCGCTTGCGGCTGGAGCTGAAGGTGCTGGCCGATGTTGGCTTGCTAGGTATGCCCAATGTTGGCAAATCCACGTTGATACGGTCTGTGTCTGCTGCGAAACCAAAGGTAGCAAATTATCATTTCACCACATTGGTGCCAAACTTGGGTGTGGTGGATGTAGGTCGTTATCGTAGTTTTGTTATGGCCGATATACCGGGATTGATTGAGGGTGCCGCGGATGGCGCTGGGCTTGGTGTTCGTTTTTTGAAGCATTTGGCGCGAACCCGTTTATTGTTGCATGTAGTTGATATTGCCCCTTGGGATGAGAGTGATCCAGTTGAAGCCGTCGATGCTATTGTTGGTGAGTTGCACCTGTTTAGTCGTACTCTGGCAGAGCGAGAGCGCTGGTTGGTTCTGAATAAATTGGATTTGTTGCCGGATGATGAGGCTGAGAAGCGTTGCCAAGAGATTGTCGAAGAGTTGGATTGGCAAGGCCCTGTGTTCAGGGTTTCGGCGGTAAATGGCCAGGGCACTCAGGAATTGGTGTATGAAATCATGAACCATTTGGAGGAATTAAACCTTCGAATGGAAGAAGATGAGGATTTTGCTCGTAAGGAAATGGACGCTCGCTCTGCGCTAGAGGAAGAGGCGCGAATGAAAATGAAGGAGTTGGTTGAGCGTAGGAAGCGTCAAAAGGAAGGTTTGGGTGATGATGATGACTTTGATGATTTTGATGATGACGATGACGAGCATGATATGGAAGTGCTGAATGCCCCTTACTAAATCTCTTGCAGCGCCTCTTGCCAAGTCATTGAGAGAGCGAGCACAGATACCGGCTACCCGTCGATGGGTGGTGAAGGTGGGAAGTGCTCTGCTGACGGCAGACGGTAAGGGGGTTGATAATGTTGCAATTGCTGGGTGGGTTAAGCAAATAGCGGCATTGAGAGTTGCGGGTGTTGAGGTTGTTCTGGTTTCTTCTGGGGCAGTAGCTGAGGGAATGAGCCGCTTGGGATGGTCGGAACGGCCTACGTCTATGCATGATTTGCAGGCAGCGGCTGCTGTTGGGCAAATGGGCTTGGTGCAAACCTGGGAGTCTTGTTTTCAGGAGCATGGGTTGCATACTGCCCAAATTTTGCTGACACATGATGATTTGTCTGATCGTACGCGGTACTTGAATAGTCGGAGCACGTTGTTATCGTTACTGGCGTTGGGTGTTGTGCCGGTGGTAAATGAGAATGATACGGTTGTCACCGATGAGATTCGCTTTGGAGATAATGATACTTTGGGTGCGCTGGTAACCAATTTGGTTGAAGCGGAGGTGTTGGTTATCCTGACGGATCAAAAGGGTATGTTTGATAGTGACCCCCGAGGAAACCCTTCTGCAAAATTGATTTCTCAGGCGCGCGCGTTTGATGAGTCGTTGGTTGGCATGGCGTCAAGTGACGCTGGAGGGCTTGGTCGCGGTGGTATGGCAACAAAGGTAAAGGCGGCGCAATTGGCGGCTAGGTCTGGCGCTGCGACGGTTATTGTTGGTGGCCGAGAGAGCTCTGTGTTAGAGCGTATTTTTGCAGCTGAAGATCTGGGTACGTTGCTTGTTGCCGATAAGGCGTTGTTTGCGGCTAGAAAGCAGTGGTTGGCTGGGCATTTGCAAATGCGCGGTGAGCTTGTGTTGGATGATGGCGCTGTGAGGATGTTAAGAGGGGAGCAGGTTAGCTTGTTGCCTATTGGTGTGTCTGCTGTGTCGGGCTCGTTCTCGCGAGGCGAGATGGTGTTGTGTGTTGATTCGAAAGGTGATCGGGTTGCCTGTGGGTTAGTAAATTACGATGCTTCAGAGTCGAGGCAGATTGTGGGCGTAGCGAGCGCTGAGATTGAGGCGTTGCTAGGCTATGTTGATGAGCCGGAATTGATTCACCGGAATAACATGGTTGTGTATTGATATTCTATTGAGGGCGCAAAAAGTTGAGTACAAAAAAACCGGCAAATGCCGGTTTTTTTGTGCCTTGAGCCAGGGCTCAAGGCGTATTGCTATATCGATGCTTACGCTAGCGCTTTAACTTTAGCGTTTAAACGGCTCTTATGACGAGCTGCTTTATTTTTGTGCATGATACCTTTGTTAACCATGCTATCGATAACTGGGATAGCAGCAGTTAGCGCTTCTTGAGCTTTGGCTTTGTCGCCAGCTTCAATAGCGTTTAAAGTGTTCTTAAGAAATGTGCGCACCATGGAGCGCAAGCTAACATTTCGCTTGCGGTTCGTCTCGGCTTGGCGGGCACGTTTTTTTGCTTGGGGTGAATTAGCCAAGGTTTTGCTCCTAATAAATCGTTATTGCAAAATTACAATCTGAAATGAATACTGTTAACGGGTCATTTGTATGCCGCTAACCCGTTGAAACCTATTTCAAGGACGCGGAATTATTCCTGTAGAGGTCTTGAATGTCAACCTTTATCTTTGAGGGGGCTAGGACAGGGGCGTCAAAGTAATATATGATGCTTGCCGATATTGATAGGGGAATACCGCCACGTGTCTAGTTCGTCTGAAACTCCAGAAAGCACAGCCAAAAACAGCGATGACGAGCAGAAGGCAGGCCGTAAGCAAGGCTTGTTAAGGTCTTCCGGCATTGTCAGTCTAATGACAATGCTATCACGTGTATTGGGATTGGTAAGAGATGTAACTTTTGCGAATTTATTTGGTGCTGGGTCTGGGGCTGATGCATTTTTTGTTGCTTTTAAGATTCCAAACTTCTTTAGACGTTTGTTTGCTGAGGGTGCATTCAACCAGGCTTTTGTACCCATTCTGACGGAGTACAAAACAAAGAAGGATCACCTGGCTGTAAAGATGCTGATAGCCAATACCGCAGGTAGCCTCGCAGTTATCTTGTCGGCAGTGACGTTGCTTGTGGTATTTGCGTCGTCTTATGTGGTGTACATCTTCGCACCAGGTTTCGCGTCGCTGCCAGCCAAAATGACGTTGGCTGGGGATATGCTGCAAATAACTTTTCCTTATTTACTTCTTGTGTCACTGACGGCATTTTCTGGGAGTGTATTAAATAGCTACGGCCGATTTGCTGTACCTGCTTTTACCCCGGTAATTCTTAACATTGTGTTGATTGCCTGTGCTTTTTTGCTTTCACCTTTGTTTGAACGGCCGATTATGGCTCTTGCATGGGGGGTATTGCTGGCGGGTGGCGTGCAGTTGTTATTCCAATACCCATTTCTTAAGCAACTTGATTTTACCCCGATGCCTCGCTGGGGGTGGAATACTGAAGGCGTTGTGCGTATTCGAACGCTCATGATTCCCGCTTTATTTGGTGTCTCTGTGGGGCAGATCAACCTGCTGCTGGATACGATTTTGGCGTCATTTTTAGAGGATGGCAGTGTTTCGTGGTTATATTATTCAGACCGATTGATGGAATTACCATTGGGTGTTTTTGGCATCGCTATTGCGACGGTTATTTTGCCTAGTTTGTCGACAAAACATGCCGAAAAATCCACAGGCTCCTTTTCAGAAACGTTGGATTGGGCTGTGCGTATGGTCTTGTTTATTGGCTTGCCTTCCGCACTGGCGCTTGGTGTATTGGCTGAGCCTCTATTGGTTACGCTGTTTCAGTACGGTGAGTTTGGTGCTGGCGATGTCGATAAGGCGGCTTTGAGTTTGCGAGCTTATGCGGCGGGGTTGTTGGGCTTTATGCTTATTAAGGTGTTAGCCCCAGGCTATTTTGCTCGCCAGGATACTAAGACGCCAGTAAAGGTTGGCATTACTGCAATGGTTGCCAATATGGTATTTAACTTAATATTGATTGTTCCTCTGGCTCATGCCGGGTTGGCCTTGGCTACTTCAATGGCAGCATTTTTAAATGCTGGTTTATTGCTTGCTGGGCTTGTCCGAAGTGGCGTATTTCAATTTCACCGTGGTTGGGGGCGTTTCGGTTTGCAGTTGGCTCTTGGTAATAGTGCTTTGCTTGTGGTGTTGTTGGTGCTTAATCAGCCGTTAGAGCAATGGTTGGCCTGGGGCGTTATGTCTCGCGTCAGTTGGGTGGCTCTTATCGTCGTTTCCGGCATTGTTGCCTATTTTGTGGCTTTGGGGGTTGGTGGAATGCGGCCTCGGCACTTAAAACATATCTAAATACGTATCCAAATACATAGTAGCCACCCTAAAACAACACCGAAACAACATAAAAGGGGGCGAATTATCGTTATTAAGAATGACCTAATAGGGCTATTTCTTATATAATGCGGGGTTTCGACTGACTAACGACTGAGCAGCTGTAATGGAATTTATTCGCGGGGCCTACAATTTACGATCTCATCACCAGGGATGCGTCGCGACGATTGGAAATTTTGATGGTGTGCATTTGGGGCATCAGGCAATTATTCAGCAGCTATTAACAAAAGCACAAACATTGTCCTTGCCATCTGTGGTGATTTTATTTGAACCACAACCTCGAGAGTATTTTTCGGAAGGTGAGATGTTTGCCGGAGTGACGCTTGGCGCAACCCCGGCCCGTTTAACAACGGTGCGAGAAAAGGTGGAAGTGCTAACTGGGTTAGGGGTTGATCGAATTCTTTGCCTGAAATTTAACAAGGCCATGTGTTCATTAACTGCTGCGCAGTTTTGTCAGAAGATATTGGTTGATGGGCTTGGCATAAGGCACCTTGTTGTCGGAGATGATTTTCACTTTGGCAACGACCGTTGTGGTGATTTTGCTTTTTTGCAAAACACAGGGGAGACTCAGGGCTTTTCGGTGGAAAATACCTGCACGTATGAAGTTAACGGTGAGCGAGTGAGTAGCACACGGATACGTGCGGCATTAAAGGATGGTGCGTTTGATTTGGTTGATACTCTTTTGGGGCGTCATTTCAGCATGTCGGGGCGAGTGGTTCACGGGGATAGGATAGGTCGAACTATTGGTGTGCCAACGGCCAATGTACTGTTGCAGAGAACGGTTTCTCCATTAAATGGAGTGTTTGCTGTTGAAGTGATCATTAAGGAGGCTAATGCCCGTTCAAAAGAGGTCACTGGTGTCGCGAATGTCGGTACTCGACCAACCGTAGCGGGTAAGCAAATGCGGCTTGAAGCCCATTTACTGAACTTTAATAGCACCATTTACGGTCGACGAGTTATTGTGACGTTTCGTCAAAAAATTCGCAGTGAAGAAAAGTTCGAAGGCTTGGATGCCTTGAAGGCACAAATTGCCAATGATATTGATGCAGCAAAGCTATTTTTCATGCAATAGATTAAGCGCATGAGAAAACGTTATTTGCAACGAACACAACAGAAAACATACTTACTTTATAGACCAAACTATTTAATTAACTGCTAGCGCTATCCCAAGACGGATTATTTCATGACTGATTATAAAGCAACGCTAAATTTGCCTAAGACCGCTTTCCCTATGAAAGCCAACCTTGCTCAACGTGAGCCAGAGATGCTGAAAAAATGGCAGAAGGCCAATTTGTATCAGCAGATTCAGGCGGCTTCGCAAGGTAAAGAAGCGTTTATTCTTCATGATGGCCCTCCTTATGCGAATGGTGATATTCACATGGGGCATTCTGTTAATAAAATCCTTAAAGATATCATTTTAAAATCAAAGCGATTAAGTGGATACGCTGCTCCTTATGTGCCTGGTTGGGACTGCCATGGTTTGCCTATCGAACATAATGTAGAGAAAAAAATAGGCAAAGCGGGAAGCAAAGTACCCTACGACAAATTTCGAGCGAAATGTCGAGAGTACGCGATGAAGCAAGTTAATGGTCAACGGACTGATTTTGTTCGCTTGGGTGTTTTGGGTGATTGGGAGAACCCATACCTCACCATGGACTTCGAATTTGAAGCTGACATTATACGATCCTTAGGACGAATCACTGAAAACGGACACTTAGTTAAGGGGTTTAAACCCGTGTACTGGAGTGTGGTAGGTGGTTCTGCGCTGGCGGAAGCAGAAGTTGAGTATCAAGATAAAACCTCAACTCAAGTTGACGTGCGTTTTGATGTTGTGGATCGTGATGCATTTTTGGCAGCCTTCTCTACGGAGCTAGCGGCAGATGTTCAGTTATCTGTTGTGATTTGGACGACGACTCCTTGGACATTACCAGCAAACCAGGCCGTGGCTCTACATGTAGACCTGCCTTACAGTTTGGTGAAATTTAATTCGGGTAATGGTGATGAAGTTATTTTGTTGGCTTCTGCGCTTATTGATACGGTGATGACACGTTATGGCATTGAGCAACATGAGGTGCTTGGGGAAGCTCAAGGGGTTTCGTTAGAAGGTTTGGCATTGCAGCATCCATTTTATGATGAGCGTCAGGTGAAGGTAGCAATGGGTGATCACGTTACAACGGATGCCGGTACTGGGGCGGTACATATAGCGCCTGACCATGGAATGGACGATTTTATCGTTGGTCAAAAGTATGGGATCAAAACCTTAAATTATGTGCAGGCCGACGGTAGCTATAGTAGTGATGCGCCATTGGTTGCTGGTGAGCATGTGTACAAAGTAGAAGCTACTATTTTAGCGCTGTTAGAGGGTAATAAACGTTTATTAGCCCAAGACAAGATGCGTCATAGTTTTCCTCATTGCTGGAGAACAAAAACGCCATTGATATTCCGTGCGACGCCACAGTGGTTTATCAGCATGACCGAAAATGGTTTGCTGGATGATTGTAAAGCGGCGGTTAAAAACGTGCAGTGGTTGCCTGAATGGGGGCAAAATCGTATAGAAGGTATGCTTGAGCAAAGCCCTGATTGGTGTGTGTCTCGACAGCGTACCTGGGGTGTTCCTGTTGCACTGTTTATTCATAAAGAAACACAAACGCTTCACCCTGACACTCCTCGACTAATCGAAGAAGTGGCAAAACGTGTTGAAGAAAAAGGGATGGAAGCGTGGTTTGAGTTAGATCCTGTTGACGTATTGTCTGCGGAAGATGTGGCTGTTTATGAAAAAGTGACGGATACGCTGGATGTATGGTTTGACTCTGGTGTAACACACGCGGCGGTACTTGAAAAAAGAGAAGAGTTACATGTACCAGCAGATTTGTATCTCGAAGGTTCAGATCAACATCGAGGTTGGTTTCAGTCGTCATTAAAAACAAGTATCGCTATTCACGGTAAGGCACCGTATAAATCTGTGTTAACTCATGGGTTTGTTGTTGATAAAGACGGCAAGAAAATGTCCAAGTCTTTGGGCAATGTCATGTCTCCACAGAAAGTGATGAAAAATCTTGGTGCAGATATAATTCGTTTGTGGGTAGCTGCTACGGATTACCGTGGAGAGATGACAGTATCCGATGAGATTTTAAAACGTACGGCAGATTCTTATCGCCGAATTCGTAATACATCTCGTTTTTTATTGGCAAACTTAGACGGCTTTGATCCAACAACGGATCTATTGCCAGCAGAAGACATGATAGCGTTGGATCGTTGGGTGGTGGATCAGGCGGCAACGTTACAAGAAGAAATTAAAGCGCATTACGACACCTATCAGTTTCACGCCATTTATCAAAAAGTACATAACTTTTGTGCATTGGAATTGGGCGGGTTTTATCTGGATGTTATTAAAGATCGCCAATATACCGCAAAATCAGATGGTGTTGCACGGCGTTCAGCGCAAACAGCGATGTATCATATCGTGGAAGCATTGGTACGTTGGATAGCACCAATTTTAAGTTATACCGCCGATGAATTGTGGCAGTTTGTTCCTGGCGAGCGTGGCGATACTATTTTCTTGGAAGGCTGGTATGAAGGGTTGTTCTCGGTGGATGCGGGAGGAGCAATGGATGCAAGTTACTGGTCAACGGTTTTGTCAGTGAAAACCGCAGTAAATAAACAAATAGAAGTTGCCCGCAAAGAGGGCTCCATTGGTGGCAGTCTAGAGTCAGATGTTGTGTTGTATTGTTCGTCAGAACTAAAAGCGATATTGGATCAATTGCAAAATGAACTGCGATTTGTATTGATTACGTCAAGTGCCACGGTTTGTGATGATCAAGATAAAAGCACTGATGCGGTTGCTACCGATGTAGAAGGGTTAAGCCTTACGGTTGCAAAGTCTTCGGGTACTAAATGCGAACGTTGCTGGCATCACAGAGAAGATGTTGGTCAAAGCACTGAGCATGAAACGTTGTGCGGACGCTGTGTAGAGAATGTAGATGGTAATGGAGAGACGCGTTTATTCGCGTAAGGTGGACTTTATGACAGAGCAAACACAAACATCAGTTCAAGTTGAAAACAACGAACCAACGGGTATGTTGAAATGGCTGTGGTTATCGGGTCTGGTGGTAGTGCTAGATCAGATTACTAAAATAGCAATTAGTAATAGTTTTCAGATGTATGAGAAATTGGAAATTACGCCGTTTTTTAATCTTACACTAGCACACAATCCCGGCGCCGCATTCAGCTTTTTGGCAAATGAAGGTGGCTGGCAACGTTGGTTTTTTACAGCGATTGCTGTAGTGATTAGCGTAGTGCTAACGGTATGGTTGCACCGCTTACCAAAAGCAGATAAGTGGATGGGAATATGCTTAGCCTTGGTTCTTGGTGGTGCGATAGGTAATTTGATTGATCGAGTGGCGTATGGTTACGTTGTCGATTTTCTGTCATTTCATTGGGATGGAAATTACTTTCCCGCATTTAATGTGGCAGATTCTGGTATCACGGTGGGTGCAATTATGATGGCAATTGATGTCATCCGAAACCCACAGAAGTAATAGCTGGTTAGACAGAGAGAGTATGATGTCCTCAAAAGAAATAAATACAGTGATTGGCCCTGATAAACGTGTCACCTTGCATTTTTCCGTTGTGTTGCTTGATGGTACCGTAATGGACAGCACCAAAACCAAAGAGCCTGCAACCTTTGTTGTCGGTGACGGTAGTTTGTTGCCGGGATTTGAAAAGTCAATTTTTGGTTTAAAGGCCGGAGATAAGCGTTCAGTCGTACTAGATGCGGAACAAGCATTTGGCCCATACAATGATGATAACTTACAGCGAATGCATCGTTCTAAGTTTAATGAAGATATGACGCTAGAACCAGGTGCTGTGATTTCGTTTGCCGACAAAAGCAAAGCCGAACTTCCAGGCGTGGTAAAAAGTGTTGAGCAAGAGCATGTTGTGATTGATTTTAATCACCCACTGGCTGGTAGAGATATGACGTTTGAAGTGGAAATTATTAATGTTGTGGATGCTGGCAGTCAAGCTGTTCAGTTAATGTCATAATTATAAATTCTGTAAATGTCCACGAAAAATAGTGTATAGGGTGTAACGATGAACTTGAAAATGGCAAATCCACGAGGTTTTTGTGCTGGCGTAGATAGAGCGATTGCTATCGTTAATCGTGCGCTTGATGTATTTGGTGAGCCTATTTATGTACGTCATGAAGTTGTGCATAACAAGTTTGTCGTTGATGGGTTGCGTGATCGCGGGGCTATTTTTGTTGATGAACTTCACCAAGTGCCAGATGATTCTATTGTTATATTTAGTGCGCATGGTGTGTCGCAGAAGGTACAAAAAGAAGCAAAAGATCGTGGGTTAAAAGTGTTTGATGCCACTTGCCCTTTGGTAACAAAAGTACATATGGAGGTGACAAAGTACGCGAATGATCACCGTGAATGTGTGTTGATTGGCCATGAGGGGCACCCAGAAGTCGAAGGTACTATGGGGCAGTATCACAGTGATAAGGGTGATATTTACTTGGTTGAAAATGTTCAGGATGTTGAACGGCTTTCGGTTCGTGACCCGGATCACTTTGCTTATGTTACTCAAACAACACTGTCAGTAGATGATACCTCGGATATTATTGATGCCTTGCGTGTTCGATTTCCTTTGATTGAAGGCCCGCGTAAAAATGATATTTGTTATGCAACACAGAATAGGCAAGACGCCGTCAAAACATTAGCGTTAGAAAGTGATGTTGTACTTGTTGTAGGTTCTCCTAATAGCTCTAATTCAAATAGACTTCGTGAGTTAGCCGAACGTTGTGGGACAACCGCCTATTTGGTTGATAACCCAGGGGAATTGGAAAAAAAATGGGTGGATGGTGTAAATACCGTCGGTGTTACAGCGGGCGCGTCGGCACCGGACGTGTTAGTGCAACAGGTTGTTGACCGATTGCGAGAGTGGGGGTGTACGGCCCCGTCAGAGCTAGAAGGCACTTTGGAGAATATTGTATTTTCTATGCCTAAGGAATTAAAAATCACCGAAGTCTAAGGATTAGGTTACTTCGTTAATATTGTGAAGTTTTTTTACGTTTTTTGATATATCTTTGTCCTTCATTGGTCTCTATTGGTGAGCCTACATGGAGGTATAAGATGATTTGTAAAAAAGGATTTACGTTAATAGAGTTAATGGTTGTTGTTGCTGTTATTGCAATATTGGCATCCATAGCCATCCCTTCCTATATGCAAAACGTACAACGATCTGCGAGATCGGAAGCTATTGGCCATGTGTTAGAGCTTGCTTCAACGTTAAGTAAAGTTAAAGCAGTAACGATGAGTTATGACGCTGGCGATGGGGAAACCAATCATACTGATCGTTATCAGATTTCAGCAGCGCTTGATACCGATGGCGGTTTTGTTATTACCGCAACCCCTATAGCGCAACAGGCACAAGACCGATGTGGTGAGATTGTATATTACGCAGCTGGACTGTGGCTGTTTGGCGGTGGGCTCAGTTATGATGATTGTGTTAGTTGATGCCCGCTTTTTCGTCTGGCAAAGGCCTTACCTTAGGTTCAACGCTTGTTGAAGTTCTTGTGGCGTTAGTGGTATTAGGGATCGGCGTTATTGGTTTTTCTGCTATACAGCTACAGTCTGCTGCTGTGGTGAATGATGCCTATTATCGAACACAGGCAGTTGCGGTAGCGCAGGATGTTATTGAGCGAATTAGGGCAAACCCTCGGGGATGGCCCAGTCATTATGCGTCGAAGGAATGGCAAGGCAGTGATACTGTTGTAGTTAAATCTTGTGTTGCTAGCACTTTGCCGACGGGTTTGGCGAGTGGTTGTGATCAGGTAAATGATATTGCTGAGTTTGATCATTTTGAAGTGAGCCAGCAGTTGCGAGTTTCACTGCCGAAGGCAACGGTAAGTATTCATGGCTCCTGTGCTGGAGACGGTGGGGTGTCGTGTATTGATGTTACATGGGGCGAAGCAGACACGGACGTTCGCTGTTCTGTTGCGTGGGGTGGAATTGATGAGGTGATGGATCGCCGTTGTGTATCAGTGAACTTTATAGCATACCGTCAACAGTAAGCCATTACTGTAATTTGAGGGAGGGATGTTTGTTGTCTATCAGGGAAGAGTTTTGTGAAATCGAAGCGGTCACATGTAAAGAAGATCTACGGTCAATCGCTTGTTGAATTAATGATTTCGTTAGCATTGGGTTTGGGTATTTCTGCGTTGGCGGTAGAGCTATACGTTGGGCATAGCGGAGCAGTAAACTTTCAGCGTTCGTTGTCATTAATGCAGGAACAAGGACGTTATGCGCAGGAGTTGTTATCGGCACAGTTGAAGTTGTCGGGTTATGCGGGTGTGAAAGGTGTTGTTAATTCGTTTGTGTTTTCGGGAGACACTGACGGTGAGCAGGATGTCTTGGAAATACAGATTGCAGGTGCAGGAACCGATTGTATGGGAGGGCCGTTGGCGACAAACTCTCTTATACAGCGTAAGCGTTTTTACGTAAAAAATAACGTGTTGTATTGTTTTGACAGTGATGGCATACGTGCACCCATTGTTCAAAATGTAGATTCATTTCAAGTGGTATATGGCGTTGACCTTGATGAATCCATTTTTTTTGACTCCGGTTATGGAAGCGCAGATGTTTATGTCGATGGATCAGCATTGCTTGCTGAGCCTTATGCAAATGTGGTGAGTGTTAAAGTGGCAATTGTTATTAAAAGTATGGGGTTTGTAGGGGGATCCCAAGACACAAATACCGCAAAAGAAGTATGGGTGTTGAATAGTTATGTGGAGGATCGATTTACCGCGTCGCCCGATGGATATCTGCGGCGATTATTTGTTAATACTACAGCATTAAGGAATTTTAAACGTTATGAAGGGAGTCAGTTGTAATCAAACAAAGGGTGTCGTTTTACTCGTGGTATTGGTGCTGTTGTTGTCGGTAAGTTTGGCAGGTGTGTCATCGCTTCGAAATGGGATTTACCAGCAGCGAATGGTAAGCAATTCCCAAGTGGATGTGTTCTCGTTACAGGCAACCGAGTCTGCAATTAGTGCTGTGTTGGAGGAAGGGCAATTAATTGTTTCGCAACAGGGGGGTGATTCATATTTTAGGCAAGCGATGTCACAGGGAAAACAGGTTAATTGTTTTGACGGTAATAATTATTCTAAAAAACAAGAGGATTGTAAAACGTTAGCTGTATTTGGTTCTGTCAATACAGTTAATCAGTCAATATCTAAGAAGGCTTCAGTTGGACAATTGTATTCCTATGCCGTTACTGAGCACCAAGGCGTTATGCCTGCGCCTGGATATGATGTTGGTCAGTTTGTATTTCATGTGTTTGATACAACGGGTGTTGGATATATCGGCAATAGCAATGGTGTGGACTCTGGGTATGAACACGCAAATACCCAGCGTTGGAAACGTTTTGGCGTAGTTTCAGGGTTTGATGCGCTAAAGCCTATATAAGGGATTGTGTTTAGAGCGGTAATGTAATTGGTTAATATTTCAATGGATTGGAATAATCATGCGTAGTGAAAACGGTTTGTTAGTGTGCTTTTTGTTGGTGAATTTGTGTGCGAGTTTGAGTGCTAGTTGGAGTGTAAGTGCAGACGATACCGATGTGTTTGTCAATGGATTGGATGGAGTTGCTTGCGAGCAGGCTCTAAGTGCCGCTCCGGTAACCCCCGTTAGTCAGCTAAACCCTTTTGAACATCAAAAAGAAATTTATTACCCGGTCTTTCAGCCCTCTTCTGAGTCTTACTGGCGTGGGAATATAAAGCGCTATGAGTTGGGAGAAACTAAAGCAGGGAGGCGTAATATATTAAGTTACCTTGGTGGGGGACAGTCAAAATATGCGATTGGTGATTGTCCGGGAGAGGGCGAAGAATTTCAGCAATGCTTTTCTCACGGTAATGCTAATTCGCAAAGAGCGCGTAGCTGGTGGAATAATGCCCCTAGTGCGGATGGGGCACTGGTTGTAGAGGGGGGCGCGGCTGCCCATATAGGTGAAGGTAGTTCACGAAATGTGTATGTTCAAACGTCTGCAACTGCATTAGTGCCGGCAGTTGATCTTCAATCAGGTCATTATTTCTTGGAGAAAAGCTATGGTTCCCCGTTGCATAGCAAACCATTGATTGTGGATTATGGTGAGGGAGAGGGCGGTGTTCGTCGGGTTCTTTTCTCCTCTACAAATGGCGGATTTATTCATGCGGTTGATGCAGAAACGGGTTCAGAATTGTCCGTTATATTTCCTAAAAGTTTGCAGCATAATATTTCAGCATATAAAAATAAGGGAAATGGTCGATTAGTTTATGGCATGGACGGGCAGTGGACTGTTTGGCGGCATGATGGCAATGCGGATGGGCGTATTGATAGATCTAATGGCAAGGACTTTGTTTATTTATATGGGGGCATGAGACGCGGAGGACGAAACTTTTATGGTTTTGACATGACCGATCCTAAGCATCCTCAGATTCTTTTTGATATATCACCGAGTGTAGATTCCCGCTTTTCTCACCTGGGTCAGGTTTGGGCGAAGCCAACGTTAGCGTGGGTTAGAATTCCTAATGTTGCACAGCCTGTTGCTGTATTAATTATCGGTGGTGGTTACGATCCAAATTACGATCCAACTTACGCCTCAGGTTACGCCTCAGGTTACGACCAGAATTATGGGACTACTGTAAATGAGCATGCTGATGCGGAGTTGTCTTTTTGTGAAAATACAAAAGTGCAGTGTGGGAATCAGGTTTTTATGATATTGGCACAAAAGAAGGCTGGTGCTTATCGTGCTGGTGATGTTGTTTGGTGGTCATCTCAATCGGTAGGCAGTAGTCTTGTAAATCCAAAGATGAAGGACAGTGTGGTTGGACGTATTCGAACACTTGATGAAGATGGTGACGGTTATTTTGATCGTTTTTATGTCGTTGATATTTCAGGGCGGGTGTTTGTCTATTCGTTTTCCCAGGTGTTAACTAAAGAGAGGCACAAGCGAGATGTTAGTAACCTTTCAGTGTCGTTGTTGGCGAAACTAAATAGCATTAATAGGTCGCTGATTTCATCAGGAGTAGAGAGTAATGGCCGTTTTTTCTATGAAAGTCCTAGTCTGAGCGTAGGAAAGGATCGCTTGGGTTATTATCAGTTAATAACAATTGGCTCTGGGTGGCGAGCCAACCCTTTGAGTAGAAAAACGAATGATGCATTTTTTGTGATAAAAGATCGTCCGTCTTTGGCAAGAGACCTCCCTTTATTCGCGAATGACTTTCCGGAGTATGGGGGGCATTTTTTTGCTGATAAAATTATGTTAAATGGCTTTCAGGTATCCCTATCAAAAGTTGGGGAGAAAGTGTTTGGTAGTTCATCTGTTATCAATAACAGCGTGTTTTTTTCTACGTATATACCGGAAAAGACGAATAAGCCGTCAGGTTTGAACGTTTGCGGTCGGTATCGAGGTGGCGTTGCGTTATACGGTATCAATGTAGGGACAGGTTTGGGGGTGTTTAATTCCAAAGGAGGGATCTTGAACTCAGCGATAGGCGGATCCTATGTGCTGCGAGGTCTGGGGTTGTCATCTTTAGGCGATATTAATAGTGTTATGACGGGTAAGTCCTTGAGTTTGTTGTCTGGGTCTCAATTTGTTGGTGAGCTTGATGTCCCTCAAAACTTAGTTCATCGCTTATCGTGGCATGAGGCTGCCAGAGGGGGGAATGTGTTTCAGTTATTTCCTCGTGAGGAGGAAAAGAATTAATACTTAAAAGCACTCTTGCAGGTGCTGTTTGTTTCCTTGTGTTGTTCTTGGGTTCGAACCCTTCCCATTTGGCTTACCAACAAGCGAACGGAGGTTGAAAGGTTTTCTCCTGAGGGGCAGGTAACAATACTCCCCATCCGGCCTTTTAATGCGCCGAGTGGACTGTAGGTGAAGTAAGGTTGATTGCCGTGAAGGGTTGCGGATGATGTGCTTGGAAGAAAAGTAACAATCTCATCATTTCCTGAAAATTCACGGTCGTGATTATTGTCAATAAATGCCATTACCCCAAGTTGCCATTGTTCGTCACATTGACTGCCATCGCTGCTGGGGCAGAGCGTGATAAACTTCCCTTGACTGATGGCTGTACCGCGAGCGAGTTGAAAAATATCAAAAACCGTATTGGCTTTACTCTCAATTTGAGAGCGGCTAACCAGGCTACCAAACGATGGCGCTGCAAAGGTGATGATTATCAGGGTTATGCTGATAACAACCATTAGCTCTAATAGAGAAAATGCAGAGATACTATTGGTTGATAGCTGCGGTGTTAGCTGTATGGGTTGTGGGGGTCTCATCTCTCTTCCTTGAAAGTTGTTAAGCATAAAGAAGACAGTGATTAGGTAAGACAATTCGATAAATTGAACCTATGAGGCGTTAAATATTTTGTAACATCCCTATTTATGTATAGGAAATGTAATATAGGGCAAATAAATTGGTTTTATAGTGGTATTAGGTGACTGATTATTGTTAGAATCGCGCCGCAAAATAAGGAACATGTTTGTTTCGTTGTGGTCTGCACGCGAATTAGTTACTCACAAGGATTAGTGGGAATAGTACACCCCCCCCCTCTATTTTTTGTTTGAAAATAGCCTTCTTCAACAAGGTGGCTTTCTAATGTCGCGTGTTTCATAAATCAATGATGATTAATTGTTAGTAGTAGCACTGGAGTGCGTAATGAAAAAAGTAATTCTTGGAATAGCCGTAAGTGGCGCAATGGTTTTGGCAACTAATGTTTATGCTGGGCCGTATGCTGTCGCGTCTATTGGGCAAACTCAAATTGAATCAGATCTGGAGGTTGATTATTCTCCTGATATATTCCAATCTGCAAAAGACACGGATACATATTTTTCAATAGGTTTTGGATACTTGGTAAATAAAAACTTCTCTGTCGAAGTTGCATACAATGATTTCGGTGAAGGGAGTGATTCTGTTGCTAGTGATGGAATAGATACAATTTATCTTGATACTGAAATTTCTTCTTTGAGCGTGTCGGCTCAAGGTAGTGTTTTGTTTGGTGAAGCATTTTCGATTTTAGGTAGGATTGGGGCAGAGCGCTGGAATGCAGATTTTGATATAGGCATGAATGGTTTTGATTTTTATGATAATGATGATTCTGGTGTTGACCTCTTTTATGGAATAGGCGCGTCTTATGCACTCAATAAAAGTCTATCCATAGTCGCACGGTATGATGTCCATAAGATGGATGCTTCTGATACGCTTTCTTATGCTGGGGTTAAGGCAAATTTTGATGTGGATTTAGAAGTGTTTAGTTTAGGTGCGCAATTAACTTTTTAAGTTTGTAAATGAGAGCCCTGCGTTTTTTACGGGGCTCTCATTTTAAATGATCTTGATTATTCATCCTTATCAAGGCCGAGTTTTTTAAGTCGATAACGCAACGACCGAAACGTCATCCCCAACTTCTTTGCTGCCGCGGTTCTGTTCCAGCGTGTTTCATCAAGTGCTTTCAAGATGGCTTGTTTTTCAATGTCCGTTAAATAATCTTCCAATGAATCACCCATAGATGCATCCAATAGGTCGTGGTCATTTAACGCAAGCGCTTCGGAAGCATTTGTTTTTCCGTTGCTAGGCAGTTGTAAATTATCAGGTGTAATGACTTCGTCATCACATAGGGTGGTTGCTCGTTCTAGAATGTTTTCTAGTTCCCGCACGTTACCAGGGAAGTTGTACTCTGATAATGCGGATATTGCGGGTTCTGTTAGCGTGATTTTGTCAATCTTCCATTCTTCAGCAAGGTTTTTTAGAATGTGTTGAGTGAGTAAGGGTATGTCTTCGCTTCGATCCCTGAGAGGAGGTACTGACAGCTGGATAACATTAATTCGATAAAATAAATCCTGGCGAAATGAACCGTCGTTCACTAGTTCCTCAAGATTTTTGTGAGTGGCGCTAAGGATTCTTATGTCCGTATTGATTTCTTTTTGTGTGCCAACAGGCCTTACTGCTTTTTCTTGAATAGCTCGCAATAGTTTGACTTGCATATGCATGGGTAAGTCGGCTACTTCATCTAAAAATAACGTGCCACCTTTTGCTGCTTGGAATAAACCTGATTTATCTTCATAGGCGCCAGTGAAACTTCCTTTTTTATGTCCAAAGAACTCACTTTCCATTAACTCGTCAGGTATGGCTCCACAGTTTACAGGAATAAATGGGCCGCCAGCCCTAGCTCCGAGTTCATGGATTTGGCGGGCAACAAGTTCTTTTCCACTGCCTGACTCCCCACTGATATATACAGGAGCTTGGCTTCTTGCCAATTTTACTATTTGTTTATGTAATTTTTTAACGACAGCAGAATTGCCTCGAATTGGAGATGGGTTGTCTTCATCGTTTTGTTCAGGGGGGGCGCTTTTTTCTTTAAGTTTTATTGCTGTTGCAATTAAATCCCGGAGACGCTGTAAATCAACAGGCTTCGATACAAAGTCGAAGGCTCCTGCCTTAAGAGCCGTAACAGCGGTTTCCATGCTGCCATAAGCTGTTAAGACAGCAACAGGCATATCCGGTCGGTTTTGCTGCACATATTTTACGAGTTCTATGCCGTTGCCGTCGGGCAAATTCATATCGGTTATGCAAAGATCAAAGGTTCCGCTCTGGATCAGCTCATGAGCTTGCTTTAAGTCTGCAGCTAACGAGGCTTTTATTCCCATTCTAGAAAGTGTTAGATGGAGAAGTTCCCTAATGTCTGGTTCATCGTCAATGATCAGTGCGTGATGTGTTGTCATAGTTATTGTAGTCATCGTAGTCGTTGTTGACGGAAGTTGTTGCTTTTAATGGGTGTAGTTACAAGGCCGTGTGCCTGCCAGGGTGTGAAAAAGTGATCCGAAAGCAGCAGCCTGATGATAATGGTATGTAGTCTAGGCGAGCTTGGTTGGCTTCACAAAGTTCTTTCGATATGTATAAACCAAGTCCTGTGCCTGTTTTATCGGTCGTATAAAAGGGTTCAAAAATTTTAGATGTATCGGTTTCAGGGATGCCAGGCCCCTTATCGATGACGTCTATATAGGGTTGTTCTGTTTGTAATGATATGTCTGCAACGATCCATAATTCACGCTTGCCTGTTTGTTTTTCATTGTAACGAAGCCCGTTAATAAATAGATTGCTGAGAACTTGCTGTATTTGACTAGCATCAGCTCTGCACTCTGCGTTTTGCCTGTTGCTTTGAAAATGTAATGTGGCAGGGGATGCAAGAGTAAGTTTAAATTCTTCAATAAATTCAGTTAACCACTGATGAAGGTTGATCAGCTGAGGTTGGGCGGGGCTACGTCGAGAAAGCTGTAAAACGTTCTCGATGACCTTGTTCATTCGTTGAGAGTGTTGTTGAATGATCTCAGTTAAACGAATGTCTCCCTTAACTAGCTCAGGTGATTCATGGAGTAATTGTGCCGCGTGGCTTATTGCGCCGAGGGGGTTGCGGATTTCGTGGGCGATACTGGCGGTAAGTCCGCCTAAGGACGCTAGCTTTAGCTGTTGTGCTTGTTGTGCCATACGAGTGTTATCGTCAACAAATATCAGCACCTCTGAGTCAGTACTGGATTTTAATAGCGTGAAGTTAGCGTGTACATCAGGGCCGCTGACCGATGCTTTAAACGGTGGGCTGCGATATAAATTATTGTTTTTCCAATGAGTGAGGTGTTCTGCCATTTCAGGTGATAAGTTTTCAATATGGGTATGTGATTGCACTTCTGGCATTCCTAATAAGCGCCAGCATGCATCGTTTATCATTAGCACGACGTTCTTATTATCAACAACAATAATTCCTGTACGCATACGCTGAATGATATGTTTGTTAAGCTCTTCCAGGTTCTCAACTTTTAGAGCCCTTTTGTTAGAAAGTTCCTCGCTTTCTCGAAGGCGTTTGGCTAGTTGTTGGGCAATAAATGATGTGACAAAACAAGCGATGCCTAAAAACCCACTTTGAAGAAATTCATCACTACTAAAGTGTTGCGTAGTAACTGCTTGCTGGATATCGTTGAAAAATATTGCCCAAGTGGCCATCGCGGCAAATAACAATGATAGACGCCCTTCTACCAGAATGCTGCCTGCCGCCACGCTGACGACCAACAAAATGGATAAACTGCTGGAACTATTGCCATTAAGATATTCGAGAAATGTCACACATATAACATCAACAAGGACTATTAGAAAGACCTGTAGTTTGGTGATGACAAATATGCGGCGAGTTGAAAAAACTTGGTAAATACACAGGACGGTATAACTGAAGGTCACAATAGAAAAAAGTGTTTGGCCGGTGCTGGAAAGTGTTTTTGTTGAAGCTGAAATAAAGTAAAGGGAAAGTAATGTTACTGACAAAAACAGCCGATAGAACAGGTATATCCTGAGGGTCTTCCATTCCCTTTCGGTGGATGTAGAGTCGCTCTTAATGGGGGGTGCGATGCTCAAGGGTGGCCGCCTATGACGTTCGATTAACGAGGATGTTTATGATGTACTTTTAGGTTTCTTTGTCTTTAAGGTAGAGCTTTTTGTGGTCGTTGCAGCAAAAGCTCAGAGTTTGATAAGTGAGGGCTTCTTGTTCTGGTAGGTGAACCCCACATTCAGCGCAGCGTTTCATCGCTTTGTCGGAAGACGTGGTGTTCATGGTTGTGGGCATGTTGGTACCATCTTTTTTACCCCGCTTAACTAATGTAACAACGATCATAATTAGAGCAAAAAAGATCAACGCTTTAATAAACATAAAAAGTCCAAAAATGGTTATAAATCCTAAGGTTAGTCTAATTCTAACTCAACCTAGAAAACTTGTGGAGGAATCGGCCCACAGTTGACTGTAAAATTTAGCGTTAGCAACCCTTTGCCTTCTTTCATTATTTCGCCCAAAATACCGCATCTTGAGGATAGCTTTGTCCTTTGAATTGAATTTAGAGAAAAATTTCCATGAAAAACAAGGGTTTGCAGATAGTTGCTGCACAGATGAATTTTCTCGTAGGGGATATTCAAGGTAATACACAGAAAGTTATTGATGCTACTCAACAGGCGTTAGAAAAATACAGTGCAGATGCCATTGTGTTTCCCGAATTGACGTTAACCGGGTATCCGCCAGAGGATTTGCTGTTGCGCCCCAGTATCGCTAATCGAATTGATATGGCGCTGGAGCAATTAAAGGCAGAGCTGCCAGAAGGTATTACCGTATTGGTAGGTTATCCAAAAGCGTTCGAGGGAAAACTCTACAATGCCGCGGGAGCTATTCTAAATGGCGAGGTGTTGGCGGAATATTTCAAGCAAGAGCTTCCTAACTATCAAGTTTTTGATGAGAAACGTTACTTTGAGTCAGGTTCAGAGCCTTGTTTAGTGACAATTGCAGGTATTAAAGCGGCAATAACGATTTGTGAAGATATCTGGCATCCTGGGCCCATAGAGCAGGCGAAAAAGGCCGGTGCGAAATTGATGTTAAACCTTAATGCCTCCCCATTTCATGGCAATAAATTTCAGGAACGCCGAGAATTACTGTCGCAGCGTGCTATTTCTGCAGAGATGCCCATATTTTATGTCAATTTGGTTGGCGGTCAGGATGAGTTAGTTTTTGACGGCGGCTCGATGGTTGTAGATCAGCTAGGGCAGTGCGTTATGAAAGCGGACCTCTACCAAGAAGGGCTTTACCCGTTTAATTTTCAGATTGATGGCGATATTCCTGTCGCTATTCGCCATGCAGTGGCCAAGGATCCTTCACTAGAAGAGAGTGTTTATAATGCGCTTGTACTTGGGGTAAAGGATTATGTTAATAAAAATGGCTTTAAAGGTGCTGTGCTGGGGTTATCTGGGGGTATAGATTCTGCGTTGACCCTGGCGGTAGCGGTTGATGCTCTTGGGGCTGATCGTGTTGAAGCGATTATGATGCCTTTTCGTTATACCTCTCAAATGAGCCTGGAAGATGCTGAAAAAGAGGCAAACATTCTTGGTGTTGAGTATCAGGTCAAACCGATAGAGCCAATGTACGAAGCGTTTATGGAGGCGCTAGCGGTTGATTTTGAAGGCACTAAACGAGATGCCACTGAAGAAAACCTTCAGGCACGTTGTCGTGGTGTATTGCTGATGGCGGTGTCTAATAAGCGCGGATTTATTGTCTTAACGACAGGTAACAAAAGTGAAATGGCGGTGGGTTACTCCACGTTATATGGTGATATGGCGGGAGGTTTTGACGTATTAAAAGATGTGCCTAAAACACTGGTATTTAGATTATGTGAGTATCGTAACCAACTAACACCTGATAACCCACCAATACCACAGCGTGTTATCGATCGCCCACCCTCGGCAGAGCTTTCTCCCGATCAAAAAGACGAAGATTCATTGCCTCCATATCCAATTTTGGATGAGATTTTGAGATTATATGTGGAGCAGGATTACAGCTTGGACGCTATTGTGGCGGAAGGCTTTGAGGTTGAGGTGGTCAAGCATGTCATCCGTTTAGTAGACCTTAACGAATACAAGCGGCGACAGTCGCCGGTTGGTGTGCGTATTACATCAAGAGGGTTTGGTCGTGACCGGCGTTACCCGATCACTTGTCGTTGGCCTGCGGGGAATTAGGCTAAAATAGTCTTTTATCAATCAAATAAGCCAAAAGTAACTGCATTTAACAGCGTGGTTTTCTTTTGGCTTCTTGGCGTGTATTTCAACTTCCCCAAAGAGAGTTCTTTATGCTGGGGAAAGTTATAGGCGAGTGTTTGTTCAGAGGATGATGCTAGATCGACCAGTCCAAGCTCTAAATAAGCTTTAGTCATCACCGCCAGAGCGTCGGGTAGGGATGGTGTCCGGTCGTAATTCTCTACAATAAAGGTTGCGCGCTTAGCTGCCGCGATATATGCGCCTCGAGTCATATAGAAGTGAGCTGCCTTTAATTCATAAGCAGCCATTAGGTTGCGGAGATAAATCATTCGTTGACGGGCATCTTCGGCATAACGGCTTTTGGGGAAGCGATTGATAAGACGGTTGAAGTCATCAAATGACTCTCTAGCTGCCCCCATGTCTCGCTCTGAAAAGTCAGTAGGGATAAAGCGCTCAACAAGTCCTCTGTCAACGCTGTAGGAGGCGAGACCTTTCATGTAATAGGCATAATCGAGATCGTTATGATCCGGGTGTAAGCGAATAAAACGTTCTGCAGTGACTGCTGATGATTCAAAATCAATCGTGCGGTAATAGCAATAAACCAGTTCAAGTTGAGCCTGGTCAGCATAGCGGCCAAAAGGATAGCGAGACTCAAGAGATTGTAGTTTTTCAATGGCTAGTAAAAAACGGTTGTTATCCATTGCCGCTTGAGCGTCTTCGTAATACTGTTTTTCTGTCAGTTGCTCTTTTTTTTCTGGAGCAGATGAGCATGCAGCAAGCATTAGGACAAGACATAAGGTGAAAATTGACTGTTTCATTGATTATCCGTGCACAGAGTCGATACGTTGATGTTCTTATTTTGAAGCGCTAGCCGTTACCGTTTGATGGATAGAGGCTTCGACAGCGTTATTTTCCATCAGTTCAGAGGATAAGCAATCTACACTAGAACGTATCTGAGGTAAAATAGAACCGTGCGTCCCTTAAGAGATAGGAAAGTATGACAGATAAAATAGAATTGACAGAAATAGTGCCTGACGAGTTGGATGGCAAGCGCTTTGATCAGATCGCGGCCAAGTTGTTCACAGACTTCTCTCGTGCAAGGTTGCAAGAGTGGATTAAATCAGGTGATTTAACGGTTTCTGGGAAGCCTCGTAAAGTGAAAGATAAGCTGATGGGGGGGGAGCAGCTGCAACTGCATGCAGAACTTGTGAATGATGATGTGTATGAAGCGCAAGATATACCGCTTAATATTGTCTATGAAGATGATACGTTGTTAGTGGTGAATAAACCTGCTGGCATGGTTGTGCACCCCGCCGTTGGAAATAGAGATGGAACATTGTTAAATGGCCTACTATTTCATTGTGAAGGGCTTGCTGCTATTCCTAGAGCAGGTATCGTTCATCGAATTGACAAAGATACAACAGGCTTACTGGTGGTTGCAAAAACACTTAAAGCCCACCATAGCCTTGTTAGACAGCTGCAAAAGAAGACCGTATTTAGAGAATACGAGGCGATTGCCGGCGGCGTATTAACCGGGGGGACGACGGTTGAAGAGCCTATTGGTCGGCACCCCACTCAACGAACTCGGATGGCAGTGGTAGAGAATGGCAAAGATGCCGTTACGCATTTTCGGGTTATTGAGCGTTTTCGCTCACACACACATATCAAAGTACAACTAGAAACAGGCCGAACACATCAAATTCGAGTGCATTTGGCTCATTTACGCTACCCGCTGTTGGGTGACCCTCTTTATAGTCGCCTTCGTCTACCTAAGGGAGCAAGTGAAACGCTGGTCAAGGCGTTAAAAAAGTTTCCACGCCAGGCGTTGCACGCGAGAACCTTGGGGCTTATTCACCCAGAAACCAAAGAAGAGATGGAGTGGACAACTGAGCTGCCTGAGGATATGCAGCAGATGTTAAACATGTTGCGAGCCGATGCAGAAGAAGCTTAAGTGTTGACTTAGTTCTCAACCGCTTGGTGTTAGAAAATGAAGGCCCAACAAAATCGAACAGTAGGAAGCATAGTAGCGGAGTGGATTCGGCCTCAATGGCCTGCGCCAGTTCACGTCCGAGCTTATGTTACAACACGAGCAGGCAGTATCAATTCACCTCCTTATGATGGGTTTAATACTGCCGATCATGTGGGGGATGAGCTAGACATGGTGGTGCGTAATCGGCACGCCCTCCAGCAATACTTTGGTTGGGCCAAGCCGCCTCATTGGTTAAATCAAGTGCATGGAACCCGTGTTGATGAGCTGTTGCAGCATTGTGAGGAAAGGGGGGGAAACCTTGAGCCCTCTTCGTCCCATCTTCATGCTGATGAGCCAGTAATTGATGCCGATGCTTGTGTGACCAATGCGTTAAGTGTTCCCTGTGCGATACATACGGCAGATTGTTTGCCTGTATTTTTTAGCAACGAAAAAGGTTCGCGAGTAGCGTTGGCCCATGCAGGCTGGAGAGGTTTGCTGCAGGGGGTCTTGGAAAACACACTGGCTTGTTTTGATCCAGAGGAATTTGTGTATGCCTGGTTAGGCCCCGCGATTAGTCAGGCCCATTTTGAGGTGGGTGGGGAGGTTTTTCAGCAATTTGTCTCCAATGATATTGCTGCTGAGCGTGCCTTTACGGCAACTAGTGATGGAAAATATTTATGTGATTTGTATGCCATAGCTCGCCAACGTTTGGAGTCCGGTGGTCGGTGTGCGGTTTACGGTGGCGAATATTGTACTTTTAAAGATCCCCGTTTTTTTTCTTATCGACAAGAGCCGGTAACAGGGCGTTTACTATCTTTAATATGGATTGACGCTAGTCAATAAGCTTTCTTAAAAATGTCGGGTTCTTCTATCGATAACCTTGAATTTTCTCTTTTGGAGCCAATTAATACTGGTAGCGGCCCGTCGATATTTCTAACTATTTTATTTTTATCGGGTTGCTGTGAGTTACCAGGCTTATTACGAGGAAAGAATTAATGCGAATAGACAAGCTAACCAGTAAATTGCAAGCGGCCCTTTCGGATGCCCAATCTATCGCTATTGGCCGTGATCATAATGCGATTGAGCCGGTACATGTATTAAGCGCGATGCTTGATGATGCCAGCGCAGGAGTAAAACCTTTAATTGCACAGGCTGGTGCTGATGTTGGGCAGTTACGTGATGAGTTGACAGCTGCTTTACAGAAGTTACCCCAGATAAGCAGTCCTGATGGCAATGTTCAATTGTCACATGAAATGGTTCGAATACTGAACGTTGCAGATAAGTACGCCCAGCAGCGAGCAGATCAATTTATTTCCAGTGAATTGGTTGTGCTAGCGCTGACAGAAGAAAAAGGAGCGCTAGGGGCGATTTTTAAAAAGCTAGGTATAACGAAGAAAGACCTAGAAATAGCGATTGAGAAAATTCGAGGAGGAGAGTCTGTGAACGATCAAAATGCCGAAGAGAATAGGCAGGCCTTGGATAAATATACGGTTGATTTAACGGTGCTGGCGAGTGACGGTAAGTTGGACCCTGTTATTGGTCGAGATGATGAAATACGTCGAACGATTCAAGTGTTACAGCGCAGAACCAAAAACAACCCGGTGTTAATCGGGGAGCCCGGTGTCGGTAAGACGGCAATCGTTGAAGGGCTAGCACAACGGATTATTAATGGAGAGGTTCCGGAAGGGCTGAAAAACAAAAAAGTTCTGTCTCTGGATATGGGTTCCTTGTTAGCGGGTGCGAAATTTAGAGGGGAGTTTGAAGAGCGCCTCAAAGCGGTACTTAATGAGCTATCCAAACAAGAAGGCAGTATTATTCTATTTATCGATGAATTGCATACGATGGTTGGAGCGGGAAAAGCGGATGGCGCGATGGATGCGGGGAATATGTTGAAGCCTGCATTAGCAAGAGGGGAGCTACATTGTGTTGGTGCAACAACGTTAGATGAGTATCGAAAGTATGTAGAAAAAGATGCTGCATTAGAGCGACGTTTTCAAAAAGTATTGGTGGATCAGCCGACGGTTGAAGATACCATTGCGATACTTCGAGGTTTGAAGGAAAGGTATGAATTGCACCACGCGGTGGATATAACGGATCCCGCGATTGTTGAGGCTGCAAAGTTATCTCATCGTTATATTCCTGATAGGCAGTTACCGGATAAAGCGATTGACCTTATTGATGAAGCTGCAAGTCGGATTCGTATGGAGATGGATTCAAAGCCGGAAGAAATGGATCGTTTGGAGCGACGCCTCATTCAACTAAAAATAGAGCAAGAGGCGTTAAAGAAGGAAAGTGATGAAGCGTCTAAGAAACGATTAAATAACTTGCAAGCTGAAGTATCCGTTCTTGAACGCCAGTATTCAGACTTAGATGAGGTTTGGGCGTCCGAAAAAGCTGCACTACATGGTAGTCAGAAGATAAAAGAAGAGTTAGAAAGAGCTCGCTTGGATATGGATGTTGCAAGACGTGAAGGAGACCTGACAAAAATGTCAGAACTTCAGTACGGACGAATACCTGATCTAGAAAAGCAGTTAGACATGGCTGCGCAAGCAGAAATGATGGAAATGAAATTACTGCGAAATAAAGTTACCGAAGAGGAAATTGCAGAGGTTGTTTCTAAGTGGACAGGCATTCCTGTGTCAAAAATGCTAGAAGGAGAAAAAGATAAGTTGCTTCGAATGGAAGCATCGTTACATGAGCGTGTTATTGGCCAAAGTGAGGCGGTTGTTGCTGTATCCAATGCAGTGCGCAGATCTCGAGCAGGCTTATCGGATCCTAATAGACCAAATGGATCATTTTTATTCCTAGGGCCAACAGGTGTGGGAAAAACTGAACTGTGTAAAGCACTGGCATCGTTCCTATTTGATACAGAGGACGCGATGGTTCGAGTGGATATGTCGGAGTTTATGGAAAAACACTCAGTAGCGCGGTTAATTGGGGCACCTCCTGGTTATGTCGGTTACGAAGAGGGGGGGTATCTTACCGAACTTGTTCGTCGTAAACCGTATTCTGTTATCCTGCTAGATGAAGTGGAAAAGGCTCACCCCGATGTTTTTAATATACTGCTACAAGTACTAGAAGATGGGCGATTAACGGACGGTCAGGGTCGAACCGTAGATTTCAGAAATACCGTGTTGGTAATGACATCTAATTTAGGTTCCAGTGTTATTCAGGCAATGGCTTCGGTGGAGGATGACGGTTGTGGTAGCTACGATGTTATGCGTGATGCGGTGATGGCAGAGGTGGGGAGTCACTTTCGACCTGAGTTTGTAAATCGAATCGATGAGGTTGTTGTGTTTCACCCCCTAGATGCGGGACAAATTAAAGGGATCGCAACGATTCAGCTACAAAGTCTTAATGCTCGTTTGGCAGAGAGGGATTTATCTCTTGATTTAACGAGTGACGCAATGACTCAGTTGGCAGAAGTTGGCTTTGATCCTGTATATGGGGCAAGACCGTTGAAACGAGCGATTCAACGGCAAATAGAAAACCCGTTGGCTGAGCTTATTTTGTCAGGGAAGTATTTGCCAGGGGATACCATAAGAGGCGTACTGGAAGACGGGGTAATTCAGTTTCATAAGTAGCGTGGATAGATATGGCGTTTACAAAAAGAGCCGCTGCTTAAAGGTGCGGCTCTTTTTGTCTTACTCTTTTTTGCCTTAATAGTGGGGTGGGTGCTATTTACAGTGCTCTGTAATAAAGTCATTCGCCGTTTCTATGCGTGACTGTTTTTCTTCTTCAGAAAGCATAACCACTTCACCCTCGGCATTTTTTTCCCTAATACGATGGTTTTGGCCAATAAGGATGAGGTTCTTGCGGTAAACTTCGCAGTTTTTCTTGTTTGTTTCTTCTTGTTCTTTCAGGGCTTGCTGCTCCATCGTATTGGTCTTGTCGACGGCAGGTTTTTCGTCGAGTTTCTTCTTTCGAGCGTCGATCTTTGTTTGTGCCGCGGCTTTACCGCTGGGGGTGGATGAGCTGACTTTTATTTTTGTAGCGCTATCCATGTAGGCAGTAGGAGGCTGAGACCCGTAATGCGTAACGCCACGCTCATCTATCCACTTATAATAGTCCTTTGCTTGAGCAACACTTGCGAATAGTAGGGTTAAAAAAAGCAGCGCAATCGTTAAAACAGGTTGGATGTTCGTCTTTTTCACAGGTTAGTTCCTTCAGCAAGAGGCGACAAATTTATACAAGTGTAGAATATAACGCCTTGTAGCGCTAAATCGTACCCCTGGAATGGAATACTGTGACATAACAAGGTAAAGCCTTCTCAAAAATCATCAGAACTTGCGCTAACCCCCTGGATATAGTAGGGAAAAGACGTTTCCAGTTGACATCATAGCTGTTTCTGGCAAGATACACGACACACCGTGGTGGGTGTTGATGGCCTGTTAGACAACCTAGTAGGTTCCAACGCTAGAGTCAGAATGCATGTAAATTTGGGGGTAAGGCCTCCTTATCATTGTTCTGTCTTGATCAATCATATACTTAAAAGTATATGAGGTGGAAATTGCCCCAAACCTCGCTTTTTCCGCCACTGCTAGCTCTTAACCCACAAATGGGCGTGCTGTGCCCTAAAAACATGCTAGCAATGCGCTTTCGGCTATGGCTTGTAGGTATTTGTAGTTATCTACCGCTATTATTGCTCCGATAAGCGTCAAATTAATTGGTTGAATTGTTAAACCGCACCCGAAATGTATTCCATTGCGGGTTGTTCGGGTTTAGCTGAGGCGAAAGAAAAGTGGAATTATTGTCAGGTGCAGAAATGCTCATTCGTTCTTTAAAAGACGAAGGGGTTGAAACCATATTCGGTTACCCTGGTGGGGCCGTACTTCATATTTACGATGCGTTGTTTCAGCAAAACGATATCGCTCACGTACTCGTAAGGCACGAGCAGGCAGCGTCACATATGGCTGACGCGTATTCTCGAGTGACAGGTCGACCGGGTGTTTGTTTGGCAACGTCTGGCCCAGGAGCCACCAATACGGTTACCGGAATCGCGACTGCATATATGGATTCTATTCCGATGATTGTTATCACCGGACAGGTTCAGTCGGATTGGATTGGAGATGATGCTTTCCAAGAGACGGATATTTTGGGGGTTACTCGACCTATCGTAAAGCATAGCTTTATGATTAAGCGGCCTGAAGACATTCCAGAAACGATTAAAAAGGCCTTTTACATTGCAACAACGGGGCGACCTGGCCCTGTGTTGATCGATATACCTAAGGACATGACGGCTCCGACAGAAAGTTATGAATACCAATATCCCGCAAAAGTAAAAATGCGTTCATACAGTGTTGTGTCGAGAGGTCATTCTGGGCAAATCAAAAAAGCCGTAGAATTGCTTATCGCTGCAAAACGTCCTGTTATTTATGCCGGTGGTGGTGTTGTTCAGGGTAATGGTGCGGAATTGTTGACGAGTGTCGTTCGTGAGCTTGGAGCACCTTGTACGAATACCCTGATGGGTTTAGGTGGTTACCCCGGAACGGATAAGCAAAATGTTGGTATGTTAGGTATGCATGGTACCTATGAGGCCAACATGGTAATGCATCACGCCGATGTTGTGTTAGCGGTAGGGGCTCGTTTTGACGATCGGGTTACCAACAACGTTAAGAAGTTTTGTAGTGATGCCAAGATTATCCATATTGATATTGATCCAGCGTCTATATCGAAAAACATAGCGGTAGACATCCCCATTGTTGGGGCGGTAGACCTCGTGTTGAAAGAAATGTTGGAGCAGATCAAGAAAACGGAGCTTGTTGCAGATACGGAGGGGCAAGCTGCTTGGTGGAAGCAAATTGATGCATGGCGTGCCTTTCACGGCTTGCGATTTGATCTGAATGATAGTGAATTGCTGAAACCTCAGCAGGTCATTGAGAGTTTATATAAGGCAACTCAAGGCGATGCTATTATATGTACCGATGTTGGGCAGCATCAGATGTTTGCCGCACAATATTATAAGTTCGACAAGCCTCGCCAATGGATTACCTCTGGCGGTCTTGGCACGATGGGCTTTGGGTTGCCTGCTGCGATGGGGTGCCTGATAGGGAAGCCAGATATGCAGGTTGTGACAGTGACGGGCGAAGGCAGTATCCAGATGTGCATACAGGAATTGTCTACCTGCTTGCAGTATGGTTTGCCGGTTAAGATTATTTGCCTTAACAATCAAGCGTTAGGCATGGTCAAGCAGTGGCAGGATATGGTGTATCAAGGTAGGCATTCCAGTTCTACTTATGAAGAATCACTTCCTGATTTTGTGAAGCTGGCGGAAGCGTATGGCCATGTTGGAATGAGGGTCGATAAAGCCTCTGATCTCGATGCTGCAATGGAAGAATGTTTTAGTCTAAAGGATCGATTAGTCTTCATGGATGTTTCGGTTGACCCACAAGAACATGTGTACCCGATGCAGATTAAAGAAGGGTCAATGCGTGATATGTGGCTAAATAAAACGGAGCGTACCTAATGAGAAGAATAATATCGATGTTACTGGAGAATGAGCCTGGTGCGCTGTCACGGGTAGTTGGGTTGTTTTCACAGCGAGGTTATAACATTGAGACGCTAACGGTAGCGCCCACTACGGATGCTACTTTGTCACGGCTTACGCTAACGACGACAGGCAGTGATCGTGTTATCGAGCAAATTACCAAGCAGCTTAATAAGCTGATTGAAGTGGTTAAATTGGTCGATTTGACGGAAGGCGCTCATATTGAGCGGGAGTTGTTGCTTGTAAAACTCAAGGCGACAGGTGCTCAACGAGCGGAAATAAAACGCACGGCTGATATCTTTCGAGGTCAAATTGTTGATGTTAATAGCGCCATTTATACCGTTCAGTTGACGGGAGCCAGCGATAAACTCGATGCTTTCTTGGAGTCTGTTGGTGAGACCTCAATACTTGAGGTTGTTCGGACAGGAGTGTCTGGGATGGCGAGGGGCGATAAGGTGCTAGCCCTTTAGTCGGAAATTAATAGCAAAAAAGCGCGGCATTTGCCGCGTTTTTTTTGCTATATTATTTACTATATCGTCAGCTCAATGGATGATGTTTCGGTGGATGAATTAGGTGCGCAAATGATGAGTGAGAATGAAAACAAGGAAGGTCTCGAGAATACTTCTGTTAATGGGCAGGCTCAAGAGGCTGAGGTGCAAGGCGCTGCGAGCGATTTGTCGGATGACGACGGGGTGACTCTTGAGGTCGTAGAGGAGGTTGCGAAAGGCAAGCCTAAACGAGGGGTTTACTTGCTTCCCAATCTTTTTACAACAGCGGCGTTATTTTCGGGGTTTTATGCCATCGTTGCGGCTATGAACGGATTGTTTGAGCAGGCTGCCGTTGCTATTTTTATCTCAATGATTTTTGATGGTTTAGATGGTCGCGTGGCTCGGATGACGAATACGCAGAGTGAGTTCGGTGCTGAATATGACAGCCTTGCTGATTGCATCTCTTTTGGTGCGGCGCCGGCTTTGGTTTCTTATTCTTGGTCTCTGCAATATTTGGGTAAAGTGGGGTGGATGATCGGCTTCATCTATATGGCTTGTGCGGCCCTGCGCCTCGCGCGGTTCAATGTGCAAGCGGATACGGCAGATAGCCGTTACTTTACTGGGTTGCCAAGCCCTGCTGCTGGAGCTGTTGTTGCGGGTATGGTGTGGGCAGCTAATGACTTGGGGATAAGTGGCGAAGATGTTTCGGTTATAGCTGCGATAATTACTGCATTTGCGGCGGTGATGATGGTAGTAAATATTAAATTTAATAGTTTTAAAGAATTCGATCTCAAAGGTAGAGTTCCCTTTGTTGTTATTCTTGTGGTCGTATTGATTTTTGCTGTGATAGCGACGTACCCATCAGGTGTACTGCTTGCAGTGTTTATGCTTTATGCGTTATCAGGGCCGTTGCTGGCGTTTAAGCGGCGGTAATGCCTGTTAAAAAACGGCCGCGTAGCGGCCGTTTTTTTTGTTTAAATATTTGCCTGTTTAAGCTTTCTGATCTATAAATTAAAGTCTTACCCATTGATAAATGGCGATGATTAGTTAAGTGGCTTTAGGTAATGGTAACTTCCTGATAAAAAACAGAAAAAACCCATTGACGACATCTCCTTATTCTCTATAATGCGCCCCACTTCGAACGGAAAGCATCAGGCGTTAAGCCAGAAAGCGAGGGTTCGAAGTTGTGTTATAAAGGTTTGAAATATAACTGAAATAAAGCATTGACGGAAAGAGAAGTCGCTGTATAATTCGCGCTCTCTTGAAGGGTAAGGCAGGCAGAGATGCTGGTGTTACACTTCAACGTTAAGCTCTTGAAAGGCTTCAAAAAAGACTTTCAAAAAGAGGTTGACAGCAAGAACTTAAAGCGTATAATTCGCGCTCTCTTGCAGACAAGCTAAAGCAGCTTTGGAAACAAAACGCTTTACTTGAGTTCTTTAAAAATTTAGTTAGAAACAATGTGTGTGGGTGCTTGTTGAACTGATATAACGGCTAACGATATATCGGTCTGATCAAGTTACCCGCTGTAAAGCAGTAATTTGTGAATTACCGAGCCAAGATTTGTGTCCTTTAGACACTGAGAAAACTTAAACTGAAGAGTTTGATCATGGCTCAGATTGAACGCTGGCGGTAGGCTTAACACATGCAAGTCGAGCGGAAACGAAGGGAGCTTGCTCCCAGGCGTCGAGCGGCGGACGGGTGAGTAACGCGTGGGAATTTGCCTAATAGTGGGGGATAGCCCAGAGAAATTTGG
>CAJXXT010000018.1 GCA_913063495.1 uncultured Gammaproteobacteria bacterium
TGGTATTCTAATGTGTATGCTGCTGCACCACCCACTAAGCAGCTGCCAAAGATAAAAATTAACTCATGCATTAACATGGCATGTGGAGGCATGTAGAAGACAGCTAGCAAGCAATAGCTTAGAAAAAGTAGGCAAGCACAGGCTAAGGACAGTCGGAACCCCATGCCAGCAAGCAAAAAACCCACAAAGATGACAAGAATAAGTCCTTCGTAGGGCAGCTGTTGGTCGAGTTTGTTCGCATATGCAACGCATAAATTGGTTGATAATCCAATAAATAGAACCATGCCGAATGCGAGGGTTTGAAAGCGTTTTTGAAAGATAGGGATGTAGGTGCATACGTAGGACACCGCTAATAAAGGCAGGACAATACCAATACGTAACAAGCTATAAAAATCTTGAGGTTTTCCTGATAACACATTGAAATCAAAAGGGATAAGCAAAAGCATTAATACTGCAGCTACCCACAGAGCAGTTCGCTGTTTAGCGATATTGCGCGCTAAATACTGAGAGGTGTATTCTGCTTCCATGTCGCTGGGAAAGGAAAGGTTTTTGAAGCCTGCATCCATTTGCCGTCGATACTTCTGTAGGTCCTGCCCAAAGTCGGCCATAAAACTCAGTTAATGATTAGTCGAAAAGTGAAGATTTGGTGAGCGAAATTATAGACGTTATATAAAAATTATAGTCGCTTCGTTGGTAATTTTTTGTATATTTCAGGGGCTTACTTTGAGATCTGCTTTGTTCGATCATTTATCGAGAGACCTTTTCTTGGGTTAGTTGTCTTACTAGAGGCGTTTAGAGGTGTTTTTGTATGCGGCTTTTGAAAGTGATTTCTTGGATTTTGGGGGTGAGTTAATTCTTGACTGATCGGTTAGATATAATTAATATCCAACCGATCATTCAGAAATCAACTGAGACCCTAATGAATAAACTAAAAGCGACTTATGTAAGCGTATTTTTAACCGTGTTAACGCTAATAACGGCGTATGCCATCTATGACTTTATGGCAAACCCGATAGCTTGGGGTGGGGTACTGTTAACAACGTTACCGTTACTGTTAATGCTAGTGCGTGCCTTTCTATTGTCTAATTTGGCGAGAACGTCGGAGAAATTGACGGTATTTACTGGACTAGGTGTTGTCGGTATTGTGGTTGCAGGTTATGGCAGTATGACAGCGTCCATGCCTGTTCCAGTGATTGTTGCTGTTGTGGCTTTTGTCGGGTTTCAGCTTTATAACCGTTGGTATTCGAACCTGGATAGAACTGAGAGTGAGTTGTTAAAGGAAGGTCAGCAACTGCCGGAATTTACTGTATACCAAACGGATGGCCGAGAGTTCTCCTCAAGTGAATTTAACGGTAGTCCTGCGCTGATTCTGTTTTATCGTGGCAACTGGTGTCCTCTTTGTATGGCTCAAATTAGGGAGATAGCAGCGCAATATAAGGAAATGGCCGACAAAGGTATAAAAATAGCACTTATTAGCCCTCAGCCAGAAGGACACTCTAAGAAGTTGTCAGACAAATTTGACGTACCGTTCTTGTTTTTGGTGGATAAAAACAATGCGGCGGCGGAGAAGCTTAATATTGCTATGAAAGATGGGTTGCCGCTGGGTATGGAGGTACTGGGTTATGATGGTGATACCGTATTGCCCACGGCATTGTTTATCAATGCCGAAGGGAAGATTGTGTATTCGGATCAGACCAGTAATTACCGTGTTCGCCCTGAGCCAGAAGAGTACCTGCGTGTCGCCGAGGCGAACGGACTGTAATTTAGCTCAAATTCACATCATATAGTTCTCAATATAGTTCCAAATATTTGTGCTGTTGCTGTCTTTATAACACCCTACTTCCCCGTGTTTTAAAGGCAGTGACACCGAATGTCCTACACCAAGGTTCGACCAGTTCCTCAAGTTATGCCTCACCTCATACCTCAACTTGAGCCAGAATTAGCCAGCTGGTTGTTGGAAGATATACCTAATAATCATTGGGTACATATTTGTTATCAGTTCCCGGAAATTTCCCCCATTGCACCTGTTCCGTTGTCAGATGTCACCTATCGTATTGTTAGCCTTCAGGATGAAAATGTTAGCATTAGTGGAAAGCTAGATTCCCAAGGGAAAGCTTATCACGAAGGTTTTATTCCAGGCCCCGTGGCGGTGTATCTCGCCACAGATGATACCGCAGCGATAGACATTGAGATTGATAACCTTCAGCAAAATATTCAGCAAAGTTTTGATAATTTGGCGGTGTTGTTGTCATCTCAGAAATTACCGCTGGATCATAACCTGCAACAAAAAGGGTTTACACGTTGTCAGGGTTATCTAGAAATTGTTAATGCGGTAGTGAATAAAAAACCTATCGAAGTCATTCAATTATTAAGTGATTACGGTCAATTATCTGAGGCACATACAATATCGATATTTCTACTCTCATCAGATGATACCTTTGTGTCGATGTTGTCGGAGTTTATTGAAAAAATTTGGCGAGAGACAGATGATAACGTACTGGTTCAAGGTTTTGTTTTAGATCTATTGAATGGTTTGTTGATTGAGGTATTGCTAGGGGAGGGCGTCTTTATTGTTCGTGATATGTTGTCACTGCTAGGTTGTTGTAAATCGTTTTTTTCTCCAGCGGAATTGCTGTTAGATGAAATTGTGGAGCAGTTGCAAGAGTTGATGCCTCTGTTTCAACAAAGCAAAATAAGCACAACATTACAGGGAAGAACCAATACAGAGATTGTTGTGCAATGGCGTGAACCTCCAAATCCACAGCGGTGCGATAAACATTATTCAAATGTTGCTCTGGTACCAGTGAATGTTACTGATGAGGTGGTTTTAGCCCATACCGACTTTGAATTGAATGGCCCTATACCGTTACGATGGACACGTCATTATCGTTCATCATATGTCGGCGGTTGGTGTTGCATTGCCAATGAAGTCATTCATGTGTCAAAAGGATGGGTTAATTATTGTCGAGAAGATGGCATTACTATTTCTTTTGAGTTACCTCCTATTGGAAAATACTCTACCAACGTTACTAGCGGCCTTATTCTGCAGCGGGAGTTTTACAGTGTTTTTATTATTAAGGGGGCGGGGGATACTCAGCGAGTATTTAGCGGGCTGTATTCAACAACGTTACCTAAAGGTGTTCCTATAGAGGGTGGCCGTCTTGAAGAAACGATACCGTTGACGCAACTTAAGAATCAATACACCGAAGCGTGGAGCTTCTATTATCAACGCGTGGATCAGCAACCGTTGAAGCTAGTAGGGGCGCAAAGTAGTTGGGGGTGCGATGTCTCGATTGAATGGAATGCATCTGGTCATATGGCACGAGTGGTGAATAAAAATGATGGCAAGGTATTGGCTCAATATGATTGGGGCAGCGATTCTAGGGGTAGCAATGGTTTATTGAGTGCGGTTAATGATACCGCGAGGCAGCGTCAGTATACGTACAATGATGAATCGAAAATATCAACAATGATATTGCCCAATGGGCTCGAAATACAGTGTCTAAATAGCAAGGTAACGGAAAACAAATACGCTGAAGTGCATAATGGTGAGCGTCAACGGTACCGCTATGGTAAAAACCATCTACTTGCGTCTTACACGGATGCAGAAAAAAATATAACGCAATACCGACATGATGCAGAGGGCATGTTAACAGCGTTTATTGATCCAGCGGGAGGTGGGTTTAGTTTGTCATATGACGGCGAAAGTCGGGTGCAAGAAGTTACCAATGCATTGGGAGAAAGTTGGGGGTGTGAATATAACAAGCAAGGAGCTGTTGAAGCCTTTGTTGACCCGGAAGGTGTGGCGTATAGAATAAACTGCATTGCTGGACGACCCGTATCGATGTCCGTAGACATAGAGCTAGATAACGAAGGTGGCATTCAGCGTTATTGGCAATGGGATGCTTGCGCTAAACTGATTATGGACAGTGCGAACGGGTGTTTAAATCAAGCAACTTATGACAGCTATGGGAAGTTGATACAACTTGCAGACCGTGGACAGGAAGTATTGTCTTTTGATTATAATCCTCATAACCAGTTACAAAAAATCAGTGCTAACGGTATGACACAATTGGCAGTAACGTATCATTGCTCTGGAATGATGTCGCAAATAGCAAAACCTAGCGGCCATTGTGTTGATCTACAATTTGATGATCACGGGCGTTTGTTGGGTTGGAAAGAGACGTTAGGAGCCAGGGCGAAATCGCAATCACTGACTATCCAATACGATACCGTGGGGCGGGTGTTGCGATTAGATAGTCATGGAGAAAATTCCGGGAGTTTGCAATTCGAATACGGAAAAGGGGAGTTACCCTATGCTTGTGTTGATGCATCTGGGCGTGAGTTTCAGCTGCATTTTAATGCGCAAGGATTGTTGTCTAAATGTGAATCCAAAAAGGCGACTCATCAAAATCTACATCAAAGCCAAGATAACGATAAAGAGCAACCCATAATATGGCAGTACGATGCTTGCGGGCGGCAGACTTATCGATCTTGTTTAGCGTACGATGTTAAAACGCAATACGATGTTTTGGGTCGAGCTGTAGAGCATCTTGATGGAGAGAATGTTGCTCAGTGTGCCTATCAGTCGAGAGGTCAAGTTGCTCACTATCAATCACCGCTAGGGAAAATTGAGCATACCTATAATGCGTTAGGATATAGGGAGAGTACAACGCACTCTAATGGTTACGTTGTTACTTATCAGTACGGTGCGTCGGGAATGTTGACGAGCATTGAGGTTAATGAAAATATTGTTTTGACCTATATTCGTGATAGCGCCGGTGTTGAGTTATACCGAAAATTGGGTGCTTACGAGAGTCAGGGTGATGGCTCTATCACAGGTTACGTTGAAACCCACTTTGATAAAACGATCGAAGATGTAATAGAACAAATACGTTTACAAGGCGATGATAACGGTTCCGCCAGGTTACTCGCGCATATGTTGTTTGTGCTGCAACTGGATATGTTGGATTTCCCATTGTTATTGCAACAGCAATTAATGGGACTGAAAGATAATGGCAACCCTTTGAGAGGTATTGCAAAAATACCAAGCTCATGTCAGATAAAGGATGGCATTGTTGTACACCACCCCGTAAGCGGAGAGCCATTGTTGGTGATTTATCAAAACCAAGTGTACTTTCATGAGAACAATAATGAACGTGAGTGGCGAGATTGGAATGGAAATGACACCACATTAAACGGTATTCGTGTAGGTAGGGAGTGTTTGCATATCAAACCGATGGGTGACGTTGATATAACAAAAGTTATGAGCGATACCAATAGAGAACCTCCTCATGGGATGTTATGGGATTTTGTAACCAAAGGTATTTCCTCAACGGTTATGAATACTATATCGCTATCAAATATTGCCAGGTAGTAATGCCTCAGGGCTTTAGCAGCGCTAAGGGTTCTTTTTTAGGCTGCTCTTGATTCGCCAAATACTTATCTAAGATAGGTTCCAGGTACAGAGGGTTAAAACTGTAGGGGCCTTTGCCGGGGTTATAAATAATACGCCCGTCAGCACCAATAAAGTAAAGCCTAGCAGGGCGTCCAACCCAGCGGTTGTTGACCGCATTGTCCATACTGTCAACTAATAGCGGAATACCTTGGTTTAATAAATTGCTCTTGAGGCGATCTGCAGCCCAACGTCGTTCCGTGAAGTTAGTGTGCTGGGCGATGTCAGTTGCAACAGGATGATTGAATAATATTTTACTGGTTTCTACAAGCTGCGTGCGTGCCAATGGCCACTCGTCAATCGCGTGAGGTTCGCTAACATACACACCCACAAAATTGATGGAGTCTTTATATTTCTCATGCAATTGATTGATGTCTGCTAAACCTGCGCTAAATACGGGGCAGCTGTTTGCGCCAAGAAATAACACAACGGGTTTTTCTCCCAGAAAATCAGACAGCTGAGAGGTTGTTTTACCGTCGGAATGTAACAAAGAGAATTCAACGGCTTGTTGTCCTGATTTAGGCGCATTGATGTCGAATTCATTCTGCCAACTTTGTTCTAGAGGGCGGTACGTCATAACGTCTTGAGCAATGTATCGCATTGCTTGCAGAGGAGAGTTGTGCTCGTAAACAGAAAATGTTGTTGCGACAATAGCAAAAACAACCACAGCATAGCGCGATAACGTACCAGTGGTTTGTGAGTGCAAAGCCCAAAGACGTTGGTAGGTAATGTACACAACAGCAACGCAGATAAATGTTAATAGTGATACAAAAAACGGTAAGTCGATAACTAAGGGTAGGCAAAGGAGCGTCGCGAGGGCGAGCTGGATAATGCCGACGTTTCGTTTGTGCTCATTGGGCAGGTTGTTAATGAAACCTAGATGGTTTAGCCATGTAATGCCATCTTTTTGCAATAGGTTGATGACAGAGGAGAAAAGTATCGCCAACCCTAAGCCCAGTTGAATACCTGCTAGGGCACCATGCGTGCTGTACGCAAGAACAAATGGCAGAACCGAGTTTATGGACATGATTTGTTCATACTGTTCCATGATTTTCTCCAGAGGTAATTAAGCATATTCGAACTTGTATTCTATCTTTAAATGATTAATAGTCAATTGTGAATGATATTCAGTTTTGTTTGTTTACGTTAATATTTAGCTCACGGGAGATTGTTTGATGAAAAATGAAGAGGTGCGAATAACGGGGAATGGGGCTAAGGGTCTATCATCTACCCCACTAATAACGCTGTATACATTTACTATGAGCCCATACGCTCAAAAGGTGCACTGCTATTTGCAATACAAGGGGCTGCCGTTTCGATGTTTTTACATCAACCCATTACGCTTGAAAAAAGACTTGCCAGTAGGTACACAGGTGCCAGCCTTGACGGTTGGAGACCAGAGTAAAACGGACTCTTCTGCCATTGGGTTGTGGCTGGATGAATTATTCCCTGATCATGCGCGACTGTTACCGAAAGATCCCGCGCAAAAAGAAGAGGTATTGAAGATTGATCAATGGGTTACTCACCGGTTGATACCAGGCAATTTTAGATTCTATCCGGGTGTCGGTTTTACGCCACGGCGAGTGCTAAATGGTTGGCGATTAGGGCAGATATTACATAAAACATCTCATGGAGGTATTCCACTAACACTTCAGGTTATGTGGCCATTAATACTCAGCCAATTGGGGTTTTTAAAAGATATGGTTGAGATGAGCGATCAGCATGTGCCACTAAAGCAAGCGAATACAACGCTGCGTGAAGAGTTTTTGGCACACCTAGGTGACGGGCCATTTTTAGGTGGAATGACACAACCAAGTTTGGCTGATTTAAGTGCCTACCCTCACTTTGTTACGCCTTATGTGGGTGGCTTTAGAGGAGCAGAAGGTATTTTGGAATACCCTGAAATTGTTGCTTGGTTACAGCGTGTTAGAGGTTTTTTGAATGATACTCCACCATTGATGCCTGCTGTTGCGTTGAAAAGAGAGTTTCCAGGCGATCAGAAAAATACGAGCACTATACGAGTACTATCGGTGTAAATGTTAAGGGGCAGTTTTCTTAGATTCTGAAATAGAATGAAGGATTTGGGCTATTTCATCAATTTTGACAGGTTTTGTTAGATATTGATTCATACCTGCTTCGAAGGCTTTGTCTTGCCGTTCTTTGACGGCGTGGGCACTTAGGCCAACGATAAGGTGTGGTGAGTTTTTATCTTCAAAACCTCGGATCTCTTGAGTTGCAGTATAACCGTCCATTTCCGGCATTTCACAATCCATTAGTATAAGGTCAAATTGTTTTTCTTGTTTCTTTATGCATTCGATGGCCTCTATACCATGGTTTGATACGGTGGGTTGAACACCCAGTTTTTTAAGTACACCTTTAATGACTGTTTGATTTACCAGGTTGTCTTCCGCAATGAGAACATGTATCCCTTCATAGCTTGTGCTCTGTGCTTTTTGGATGGGAGAAATAGCGGTTTTGATATTAAAAATACTGGAAAGTGTTGATTTAAATAATTCGATACTTAGAGGGCGCTGTAATATCTCTTTGTCTCTTGAAGTAGCAATCGATGGCCCTAGGAAAATAATTTTATTGTTTTTTGTTTCTGGAAAATGGTGTCGATACTCAACATTACACAGAACTGCAGAATACTTCTCCAGTTGTTCCGTTGTTATCGTTTGAGGCGTGCTAACAACGTCTAGGGTGGCTCCCCAGTAGATCAATTGCTCTTGCGAGTACTCAATAAATCGCAAGTTATTATCAATAATAAGAATATGTTTGTTTGAGAATAAGTTGTGATCAGTATGCTGATTTTTGGGTTGTGTATAAGGTAATGTAAACCAAAAACGAGAACCTTGGCCTTCTTGGCTTGTGATCCCGATATCTCCACCCATCAAATTGACAAGCTGTTTGCAAATGGCAAGCCCTAAACCGGTTCCTCCATATTTTCTGGTGGTTGATTTGTCGGCTTGAGAAAATGTTTCAAAGAGATTGTGTTGTTGTTCATCCGATATTCCAATACCCGTATCGGTAATTTCGAAATAGAGATCATTTTTGTTATTGATACTTATTCGAAGTGTAACTTCACCATAATCGGTAAACTTAAGGGCATTGCTAATAAGGTTGATAAGTATCTGGCGAAACCGAGTCGGGTCTCCAATAACGGATCTTGGAACTTTATGATCAATGATGGCAGTAAGTGCGATAGATTTTTCATGGGAACTAAGAGAAAGAACCGTGATGATATCATCCACTAAAGTTTCTAAATCTATTTCTATTTGTTCTATGTTCATTTTTCCAGCTTCAATTTTGGAAAAATCCAGAACATCATTAATGATCGTTAAGAGTGATTCACCAGAACTTAAAATGGTCTTTACATGGCGGCGCTGTTCGTTGTCGAGATTGGAGTCGAGTAATATTTCAGAAATACCTAAAACACCGTTCATAGGGGTTCGGATTTCATGACTCATTGTTGCCAGAAAGTCACTCTTTGCTTTACTCTCTGCTTGGGCTGCTAGCGTCATTGCTTCTGCTTTTGATTCTTTTTTCTGGGATTCCAGTGTCATTTTTGCTGATCGTTGTTGCTCTATTCGTGCTAATCGTTCATTCATTAAAGCTTGTGCTTGGGCTTTAACTTTATCTTTTCGATCACTATTAATGCGGTAGCTGATACCAAAGGCAAGAAATAATGCAAATGCTAAGGTGCCGATCTGTAATCCAAAATGTGTGTAGATGTTTGATGGGAGAATGGTAAATGCTCTTAGGGTCGTAGCAATGGCTCCGACAAATTGAGCAAGCCACGCCGTCAAAAGAAATATGGCAGAGACGTTACCTTTTTTTACTTCCTGAATAGACATTGTCATGATGACAGCAATGATTAATAAGCCCAAGATCATTGCAATTGTAATGCTAATGTCGAAGGGAAGTATAAAAATGGAAAGGCTCCATGCAAAAGATGTATTTGTGAGCGTTTTGAGAGTATTGATGGTTTTGCTTTTTCTATTTTCTAGGGATAAGTAGGATATTGAAAACAGTCCTGTTAACCCCATCACGACAGAAATTAGAACAGGCCTAATAAGTTTGTTGAGTTCTGGGCTGTTAGAGAACAGGTACTCAAAGGTCAAGCCGTTTAGGCTAGCTTCAACCAATGTGAAGGCGAAGAGCGTCGCAACGTAATAAAGATAGCTCTGGTATTGCAGGGCAAAGTAAATCGACAAATTAAAAATAATGAGAACAAATATCGCACCATAAAATATGCCATACATTAGCTGTGCGTTATGATCAAACGTCGAAAAACTAAGCTCATCCCATAATTTAAAGTTGATCTCGACAGTGTCTCGGCTATGAAACCGAACATAATAGGTGTGAAGTGTTGATGGAGGAACGGTGATATCAAACACAAAGTTGCGGTGAAGGGTGCCCCGAGTTTCAAAGGGAAGTGAATCACCGGTCTGCAATGATGTGTAGGTTGTAATGGCTGGATCTTCTAGAGAGGATTGAGGAGTGAAAAAGGTGACCTCATCCATTAACGGATACGCCTGCTCTAACTTGACGTGTTGTGGGGATATTGCCGTGTTATTAAAGCGAACTCGAACCCAATAAGCGCTGTCTGTGAATCCAAAGTTGGCAGTACCGGTAAACCCTTTTTGCCACTGTTCTTCTGGTATATCCCTGATGTCTTGAATGCGGAGGTTTTGGCTGCTATCTGTAAAAATACTAATATAAGGTGAAAGTACAACGGGAAACTGCTCGATATCATTCACGATGATTGCATTTGAAGGGCTGGCGATAACGGATCGGCCTAGCATCATAAGTGCAATGGCAATAATGACGACAATGTAATGATGACGAATCACAGGGTGTAATGGTTTCTCAAAGGGTAACTGATAAGTAAAACTATAGGTAATAAAGAGAAGATATGCGAGTTCTGAAGGGATTTGGCTAATTTACGTAGGAGGGGAGATTTGAGAGGCAAGATAAGAAAAATCAAGCATTGCTCTAGCGGCTCAGACTCCTACTAAAATCTGGATTAATCAGTCGATACTCAGTGGATGCGTTGAGGGGGCTTATTCCTCAACATCACCCTGCATCTCCTATGCTACCGCTAAAGCAACACTCTCGCCAAAAGGCGCTTTGTAAGATTTACAAATGATCCTGGAACTAATAATGGCCTTTAATGTTAGATTTGAACAGATGGCGTAGGGAATGAAGGAGTATGCCATTTGGCATGTTTGACATTAAGACTAATTAGTCAGGTATGAAAATGGCTTAGAAAAGGCGAGAATAGCCTGTAGAAATCAAAAAATAATAAAATAGAGCCGTATCCGTATGAACCAATACCATATTGCCATTTGTGATGACCACCCGGTGTTTCGCGCGGGAATCGCGGGCATTCTAAAGAAGAACGAGCAGCTTGCTGCCATCCATGAGTCGTCAGACGTGGCAGAGTTAGAGCTGTTGTTAGATCGAGAAACGATTGACTTAGTATTACTGGATGTTGAACTGCCCCATGAAACGGGCTTAGAGGCATTGCCACGGATCGCCCCCCGTCACCCTGTGCTTATTTTGTCTGCATTTGATGATGCTCGTCGAATTAAGCAAGCGATGGAGTCGGGAGCGATGGGGTATGTGCGAAAAGATGCCAGCCCTGATGAGCTTATTAAAGCGGTTTTGGATGCTTTATCCGGACAAACAGTGTTGGATCCATCGCTGGCTATTCGATTAGCACAGTCGTTGCGCCGTGAACCTGATGAGATGGAATTTGTTAAGCGTGTCGGAGGATTAAGTGCTCGTCATCAAGAGGTATTGGCGTTGATCGGTGAGGGAGAATCGAATAAAAGTATAGGTAAAACGTTAAATATTAGTGAAGGCACTGCTAAGAATCATGTTGTGCGTATTCTACAGCTGTTAAACATGCCTGACAGAACCAAGTTGGCGTTGGCATTGTTTAAATACAACGTGTTTTAGTTGGGGGGAGTAAATTGTGGCAGGCCCAAATCCTCCATTAGTTGAGATATTGCGCAAAGGGAATCCATTAGATTGGGGAGGGCTGGATCGTACCTTGCTGCTGATGGTTGTGAGTAGTTATGTTCCCATCGTTTTTCTGTTCTCTATGTATTTTTTTGAGCATAGTGAGCTGTATGATTATCTAGACCTTTCTGTGCTCGCCTTATGTCGCCAGCTGTGTTGGGCAAGTATGGTGTTAAATGCAGCGTTTATGGGGCTAGGCTTGTGGCAGAGGCAACACCGAAGGAATTGGCCATTGCTCTCTCATTGCTTAGCTCAGGTTTACACGTTAGGCATGTTAGCTTCGGTGTGGATTACCGGGACTTATACGTCAAATAACAGCTTGTTGCTGATTGCAGGGCTAGCACTGGCGTTACCGTTATTGGATCAGAAAGTGGTATTTTTTGCCTTAGTGAGCGGCATACTGGCCAGTATTGTTGCTGTCGCAGCGACCCAGGCAGGCCATATCCGATATGCACCGTTATTTCTAAAGTTACCCTTTCAAGACGGTGAAGTGTCCCCTACCTGGGCAATTACCCAGTTTGTTTTAGTGTTAAACAGTATTGCTGCCGTATGGGTGATTATGGCTTCACTGATAAAGCGATGGAGAGTTCGAGAAAAAGATTTGTTAGCGCAAATGGAAACTCAAAATAAGCTTGCTTCCTTGGGAGAGTTTTCCGCAAGAATCATTCATCAAACCCGCCATCAACTAGGACTGATGGGTATTTCATTGCATAACTTATCTTTGCATATTGATGATCAGGCTCGTAGTGGGGAATCTCTTAATATAGAACGAGTAAGAAATGAAATAAGGGTGCTTGATGAAATACAAAACAAGTTGCGACAGACCTTAAAAGAAGATTTGGATATGGAGCCTTCGGGAGAATTGTCTGATCAACGTAGTTATTGTGAGATCCTCAAAGAAGAGGTAGAAAATTTACAACGCTTAGCGTTGCAAAACGGCGTGATGTTACGACTACAAATCAGTGAAGCTGACTCTGCGCAGTGTTACCCTCAGCTTCCAGAAGAATGGGGGCAGGGATTATTTAATGTCATCGAAAACGCGGTGTCAGCGGCTAAGCAGCAAGTTTCTGTAATCACAACGATTGAAAATGGTGAGTTGCAAGTATTGGTACGTGATGATGGCGAAGGTATCCCTGACTTATTGATGTCTCGGGTAATGCGCCCTTTTATCACCACAAAACCCGATGGAAGTGGTATGGGATTAGCGATTGCCGAAGGGGTGACGCAAAAGGAAGGTGGACGTTTAGTGTTGAGTAACCATGAAGGTGGTGGTTTGGATGTGATGTTTTTATTACCTATTACAACGGAATCTTAAATAAATGCTTAATTGCTAAGCATTTATTTAAGCAGTGAAGAGTTAATACAGAATGAAATTATATGATTGGTTGGAAGAGCAGCCATTTACGCTATCAATGTCATCGGGTTTTTTTAGTTTTTTTGCCCATGCAGGAATGCTTGCAGCGTTAGTTGATCAAGGATTAAAGCCAGCAAAGTTAACAGGTTCTAGTGCTGGAGCGCTGGTGGGAGGCTGTTACGCGTCCGGTTGTTCAATTGATGAATTAAAAACACAATTATTTGCTTTGCAACGAGATGACTTTTGGGATCCAGGGTTAGGTCTCGGTTTATTAAAAGGGGGTTTATTTCGGGGTCAAATACGTAATATTTGCAAAGTCCCAAATGTCGAAGAATGTCCAATACCATTTAGAGTGTCGGCATTTAATCTAGAGACATGGGATACCGACGTGATTGATCAAGGGTGCCTTACTCATGCGATTGCCGCATCTTGTGCGTTTCCGTTTCTGTTTCAGCCTGTGGCATTAAATGGTGCTCGATACCTAGATGGCGGAATTAAAGACCGACCTGGTCTACAAGGCACGCAGCCCGGGGAGCGTATTTTGTATCATCACATCGGTTCTAAGTCGCCGTGGCGAAGAAAAAACAGTCCAGCATTACAGATTCCACAAGCAGAGAATATGCAAGCGATTACTATTGATGGATTGCCTAGAGTAGGTCCAAACAAGTTACACCACGGAGTTGCAGCATTTGATTATGCCTATGATCAAGCGGGTGAGCTATTGCAAAAAATGATTACAACAAACAATTATGGCTGACTGATGATAGATGCAGATATTGCTTTTTTAACCAATGAAGCAGAAATACACAATGTCCCTGGCAATCCCCAAACAGAGATACAATGGTTGTTTGCTCATGGTGCTGGGGCACCGATGGACTCGGGATTTATGAATGCAGTGGCAGAAGGTGTTGCTGCTGCAGGTATAACCGTTAAGCGATTTGAATTCCCATATATGGAAGAGCGGCGCAAAACCGGAAAGAAACGTCCGCCAAATAGAGCCCCAGAATTACTTCAGCATTTTATGCGAGCCATTGAACAGATCGGTGGATTGTCTACCTGTGTTATTGGTGGCAAATCAATGGGTGGACGAATGGCCAGTTTGTTGGCTGCAGAATATCCCAATGATGTTATGGGTGTTGTGTGTTTAGGTTACCCTTTTCATCCCGTGGGAAAATTGGAGAAAACCCGTATCGATCATTTTCCCGATATGACGGTTCCTCATCGTATCGTACAGGGTACTCGAGACGCGTTAGGTACCCGAGACCAAGTTGAAGGTTATGGGTTGCCAAAGATTGTTGATGTACATTGGCTAGAGGACGGTGATCATGACCTTAAACCTCGAAAAAAAAGTGGTTTGACTCATGATGAACATATCAAAAATGCGATAGAGCAAGTTGTTAGGTTTATTTTATCTATAGATAAAACTAGAAAGAACAAACAGTAAAAAGGTAAATTTATGTTAGTTAGATGGGCTGTGTCAGTATTACTTGTTGCATTTATATCCGGTTGTGCATTTAAAAATAACCCGACACCTTTAGGTGATTCAGAGTTGGTGGGGCAATGGCTGCATGACAGTGAGGAAACGTTAGATGGCAGCACCGTCATAACACGTATGGCGTTAGATATTACGCAAGAGGGTTATATAAGTTATCACTTTATGTCATGTTTTTTATCGAAGAATGACGCGAAGAAAAATAAAACACTACACCTTCTTCATATGCCAATGATTCGCGTAACCACAAAAAAGATCAAAGCGCAGACGTTTCCATTAACACCAAAATGGGAGTTTAAAATTAATGAGTGGCCTTCTAAAGACAATGATCAATGGAAAATGACCGTGGATAATTTGTCACTTGATAAGATTGATGACGGTGAGAGTATAGGGGAAAAGATTGATGGCTGGCGCTGTGGGTAAAATCGTATTTTTGGTGGGTCTTTAAATCTTGCTAATAGCGCCCAATTAAATGTTCTATTTCAGAACTAACTTTTTAGGTTCAGCTGAGGCAAGGACGCCGAAGAAAGCATAGAGCCTGCCCCGCGAGCAAAGCGAGTGCATTGGGTGCATGGATGTACTTGCTGCGTTTTCTGAAATAGAACATTTAATTGGGTGCGGTTCTGGGGATCCGCTGATTATAGCTACGTATAAACGAAAGATTTAGTCTATATTTTTCGCTGCAACCCACCAAAGGCTTTGAATAACGACTTAAAGAATTTAGAAAGCTCAAGAGACATAACGGCAAAATCTTGGTCAAATTGCTCAGCAGCACTTTCAGCGTCAGCTTCATCGGCCTTTTCTAAAACCATATCTTGAAACTTTAAACGTTTAATTGTGAGGTCGTCCTCTAGGATGCAAGACAGCGCATCTTTCCAAAGTACACCCAATTTTTTAACCTGCTTACCGGCGGCTAGGTGTGATTGGATCTCGTCAGAATAAAGGTCTTGGCCTTTACAGCGAACAACGTTGCCATCTTCTGCAGGATTGTACAGTTCACACTCTTGATCAATTTCAAAATTCTCCCCTGCTGTTTGATGCTGTAACCAAAGCGTCATTACCTCGCTAGGGATGTTTTTTGCATTAGGTGGAATAACAGGCAGTGATTCGATACTGTTTCGTAAAAAGCCAAGAAGTTCTTCCGCCTTATTAGCGCTTGACGAATTTACCACCAACAAATTATCTTTAGGCGCAAAGTAAGCAAAGGTTTTGCTGGTTCGAGCAAAGGCTTTTGGCAATAACGTAAGAGTAGCTTCGTCTTTTAGTTGTAGCTTCTCTTTGCGGAAAACCTTGCGCCCTTGTTTGGCCTCTATCTCTTCAACTTTCTCTTGTACGGCTTCGTTTACAACAGAAGCCGGTAATATCTTTTCTTGCTTCTGGGCGCAAATCATAATGTATTCGCCCGTCACGTGAGTCAACATTTCTCCGTGACGCCCCAGGGGTGATGTCCAGCCATATTTTGACTGATCGTGTTTTCCGCAAGGGTGGAAGGTATGCTCAGCTAACTTCTCTTCAAGCTCTTCAGGGGTTAGTTCAAAGGGCTTGGTGAAACGATATAAACGAATGTTTTTAAACCACATAACTCGGCTTCCAACGGCTAGCTAAACGTAAAAAGGTCGAGCATTATGCGCCAACTATGGCAGGGAATCTAGGCAAATATTGGGTGTAAAACACCGGTATATGTTTTTTTTGATTTTGTTTATTTGGTGATGAGAAGTATAAGAAACAATAGGTTAGAATCGACGCGATTTGGCCCTGTAACGTAAGTAGGGTTTACAAAAGTCGTGTTTCGCCTATAGGCTTATTAGCGTATGATATCTGGCAAGTCATTATAAAAATAATAAAGGGATCATTATGAACGTGTTTTCCATACTTCGCCCTCTTGGGTTGGCCATGGCACTAACCACACCTGCACTTGTAATGGCAGCCGCCCCTGTTTTGTCAACTTCTGCTTCAATCAGCTCTGATGTTATCCAAAGAGGTTGGAAACCTTCCGTTGAATTTTCCGGGGCAGGGGACTCAAAGCATGCGGTTGTAAAGATGCGCGAGATGGCTGCACTTCAGGAGGTTGTTTTTAAGAACACGGAATATCACAAACAAACACAAGAATTCATTGATGAATTATGGTCGTCCTTAGAAAGCTTTAATCTGAAAAAACTTTATCGTATGTTACCAGATGAAAGTGGTGCTTGGCGACAGCTTACGGTTGTTGGTGCGTTAGATGGCGAGCTTTATCGTCTAGGTCCGGTCCGGCCTAATGTCGATGTAAGCAATGTAGAAAAAATTGACACAGTTAATCGTTCTGGAGAAATTCAAGCGCTTGGTGATTTGGTTTCTAATATCAGAGTGAAAGAGCTTTCTTCAGAGGCTGGTACAAGTTATCTCATCCAAAATAATTTACAGCTGGGTATAGGTGCTTTTAGTTGGGATGCGGTATTGGGTTCTGGTGAAGAGATGTTAAGGCTTGCTGTGGAGGGTGATGCACGATTTGGGCGGAATACCAAAATGCCTTGGGCGCAAGATTATAGAATGAAAGTTCAAGCGATGAACCCGACATTGAATGAGCGGGATGTCGAGATTTTGGCTCCTTTGTGGGCAGCATTTCCAGAAAGTTGGAACCTATTAACAAAGCTTGGGCGAGTAGATGATGTTGTGATTGAAGATGATGCATTTGGTGGTTATCAACACCTTAAGGCGTCGTTTTCACTTATCCCGGATTTAATTGACGTTAACTATCCCGAATTAGCGAGCCACCTTGATAGCTTGAATTCACTGGTAAAAGGGGCTATCGAAATTGAAGATGATAATGGTCGCCTGTTACGATTGACGATGAATAGCACTACGTTGTCCGGAACCATTGATGCATATATTACGCAAGGCCGGTTGTTGCCCGTAAAAAATGGCAAGGTAGTTACCAATGTTGCCCCCGTACGTTTAGGTGATGGCCGTCAGTTTTCTGCCAGAGTAGATAGCACCATGAGTATTTTGGGTGTGGTTACACGAATGAAGGGCATTGAAACAACAATTCACTATCAACCTACAGAAAAAGGGGCTGTTGTTCAGACTGCGATGACGCAGGTGCCAGAGATTTATGTAGAGGGGGCTGCCTTGGGTTTTGTGCCAACAGCCATCATTGATCTGTTTTTACCAACCAATATCGATGAGCTTATGAGAGAGTTTATGACTGTGGCAGTCAAGGGTAATGATGGAAAAGGTATTGTTACTCGTACGGAATTTTCTCAGTTATCAATAGGTGAGCTTGCCAAGGTTAATGTAGGAGTGTCGTTTGAGGCGCTGAATAACTTTATGGTGCGTATTGGCATGGGAATTGTCAGTGATCGAATTATACCGGACAGTGATGTGACAAAGGATATTCAACGGCTGATTTACGACACAGAAGAGGCCTTCTCAAAAGACTTGGATGGTTTTGAGAAAGTTGCTGCGTTATAAGAAAAGCGTAGAATGCCTGCTGTGAATATTTAGTCACTGTTCGCGAAGAGGGTGGGGTCGTGTTATTATTCGTCACATCCTTAACGTTTTTTTAAAAAACGATATTTACCGCATTGATTTTAGAGGCTGTTTGTTTTTATGCCGTACACAGTATTTGATACCCCTATTGTTGTTCATTTTTTTCGTTTACTCAGCCGTATTGTCTTCTTTCTATTGGGCTGGAAGGTTGAGGGGCGCGCTCCTTCGTCAGATAAAGCGGTAATGATAGCGGTGCCACACACCAGTAATTGGGATTTTATTTTTATGGTGATGGTGTCGTTTCAAGTGCACCAAAAGATCTATTGGATGGGCAAGGATACCCTGTTTAAAGGTTGGAAAGGTTCTGTGCTTAGATGGTTTGGTGGTGTGCCGGTTAATCGTCGTAGCCGCAATAACTTAGTGGATCAAATGATCGAAACGATTAATCAAAGCTCCTCTCTTATTTTGACGATACCGCCAGAGGGGACTCGTGGTCACGTGACGCATTGGAAGTCTGGTTTTTATCATATTGCAGCGGGTGCAAATGTGCCTATTGTCTGTAGTTTCTTGGATTACGGGCGAAAGGTTGGTGGGGTTGGTTTAGCTCTTATGCCTACAGGTGATATTGACAAGGATCTTGAAGTGATAAAGTCTTTCTATAAAGGGATGACGGGCAAGTGTCCAGAGTACTTTTCGATTGATTATATCCGAACTAAAGAATCTGAAGATGGTAAAGCTGAGCCCGTTAGCGAGTCTGAGGCTGGGTCATCAGAAGTCGCCGACAAAAACTAGTCGGCTATTATTGTTTCGGTATTTTCTGTGATCTTAATTGTGTTCGCAGCGACGTTCTAGCTGGATTTTAAGCAATATTCTAGCTATGTGATCTCTTTATTTACGCTTTCCACTCTGCCGCGCCAAGGAAGATTACACGGCATTGAGCTTCTAATAACGACAAACGTTCAGTTTTTAGCACAGGGTTATCGCTGAGATCTAGCAAATCTGTCGCGCTATATGCCAGTGTACTAACAATTAAGTCTGCAACCATTTTAAGCTGAGCGCTGTTAAGTGTTGGAAATGATTGTTGCTGTGACAAGTCATTTACAATTTCTAGAGCAAACACATTAAGCTCATTACGTATGGCATTTCTTATCGACGGTGTCCCGCCAGAACGCCCTTGCGTCATAAAAACTAATAGCTCTCGGTGACTACTAAGGTGTTCATCAAAAATACGAATAGAGTGGCTAATTAACTGTGTTGAATTTTCACTTTGTTCTCGTGCGCTACGAATAAGTTGGCGTAAGCAAGAGCTGAGTTCATCTACCAAGTTGAGACCGAGTTCATTTGTGTCTTTAAAGTGGCGATAAAAAGCAGTAGGAACAATGCCCGCTTGTTTTGCAATTTCTCGGATACTGATCGTGGCGAAATTTCCGCCTTCTTCAACGAGTTGCAACGCTGCATTAATTAATGCGCTGCGAGTCAGGGCTTTTTTCTCTTTACGGATACTCATCGGCGATTCACTGCACTCTTTTGGTTGGTTTAGTTGGTTCAGGTGGTTCAGGTGACCTGTTAAGTAAGCTTGTAGGTTGTGTGTAACGCTATGAAATGAGCGTTAACTGTGTACAAGTGTACATTTAATTCTATTTTATTGGTATTTCTAATGTAGAAAAAATAGTTTCATTGTGTGAATTAACGAAATTAAGTTAGTTTTAGTGTCCGGTTGTATCACTTTTTTTGTTTCTATAAAACTTTAAGTTATTGTTATTTAAGTGATATTTTATATGTAGCGCTAAGGTGTTGACTTTGCTGATGCTTTGTCACAATATTCGGTGCACACGCAGACACTTTTGTCGTTCCTTGGAGAAATAATATGAGTGTGTTCCGCAAAGCAGATTTTTATAAAGATATGGTGCAAATTAGCCTTAGTCGAGGTGTTGATGTTGTTGAGAAAGTGCATCTTACTATTTCGGATTTTGTTCTGAGTCGGGGTGAGGTCGGTAGTGTATTGAAGGACGAGATTAAGGTCGTCCGTGACGAGCATAATCGGCATGTTTCGGACAGTTATCAGTTGGTGAGAGATTTAAACCAGCATCTTGGCTCGTCAATTTCGTCCTTGATCGGTTCGCTTGAGCAAAGCAAATCTGTTGTGGCGATGGTTGATGAGATGTATGGTAGTAATAAATCGTAAGGGTAAGTAGGAGGTTATTATGGGTATGTTAAACAAGTTAGAGCTTCTTAAAGATATGGTTCAAGAAGCGATTGATAAAGGTGCAACAACGGTTGAAGACGTGCATCGCACTATTGCAGAAGTGCCTATTGAACAGATGGAGCGTTCGGGGTTGCTAGATGCCGATGAGGCGCAAGATAAAAAAGATTTGCATCACCGTACCGTTGGCACCATTTATGACGCGATTCGAAGCATTAACAGCCAAGTGGGCGAGATGGCTTCAGAGCTTTTTGAAGCAGTAGAAGACGGTAAGGCCGCCTCTGATAGAATGGATGAAAAAGACGGCGAAGGATAATATTGCGATTTATGTATACTGGAATTGTTCAGGCGTCATGCCAACTGCAGCAAGTAGAGTGTAAGGAAGGTTTACATACGCTTACGGTAATATTGCCGGAGGCATTGTTAGATGCATTAGTGATTGGTGCTAGCGTAGGAATGGACGGTGTTTGCTTAACGGCCACTGGTATCGAGGATGGGTTAGTATCCTTTGACGTCATGCAGCAAACGCTTGATTTAACGACGCTGGGAGCGTTGCGAAAAGGCGATATTGTTAATATTGAACGCTCCGCTAAGCAGGGCGTAGAGATTGGCGGGCATATCCTGTCTGGTCATATTGATGGTACCGCGGAGATTATATCTATTGAAACCCCTGCAAATAACCATGTGATTACCTATCGTGTGGATCCGTCTTTTATGCCGTATATGTTTGGAAAAGGGTTTGTTGGTTTAAATGGGTGCAGTTTAACGGTGGCATCTATTGATAAGGCGGCATCAACATTTTCAGTATGCTTAATCCCTGAAACACTACGTATTACAACACACGGGCAAAAAAAGTCAGGAGATCGGATCAATGTCGAAATTGACCGCCAGACACAGGTGATTGTTGATACGGTTAAAGCGTTTTTATCGGAGAATCTTCAAGGGCTTAGGTCAGGAGATATAACGATGTAAAGGCTCCACTTATGTGTTTATGCCACATGAGTAGAGTCATTTTGCTCTGTTTTTTCAATATATAACAAAATTTGCTTTTGAATATTTTCCCCTGTTGGCGTGTGTACATTACCTTGGAATTTCTCAGGGTATTGCTCCGTTTGGGAGTCAAAAGCCATCCAGTCAATGTGAGGCCAATTTCGAGATCGAAGGAATGCCATCATTTCAATGTAACGTTGATAGGCGGGTGCATAATAGAGGCCGTTGTCTAAAATGGTTGTGTGCCCCAGATAATGATCATTAAACATATAGCTGAAACGTTCATTAGAATCTTCGCAAAGTATTGGCGAGGTTAGCACAATTCCCATGTTTTCCATTGAACCGGAATGGGCAAGAGCTGCTAAGCTGTTGATCATTTCCCGTTGTTTGGCCACTGGGGTGCCGTCCACGGTTTCTATGGGTAAACATATTACAAGTTGAGGGGCTTTGGTGGTGTCCATTGGTATTACTCTCAGTTCGACCTTCTTCAAAGCGTAGATTGCTTTGGTAGCTTTTCAAGTGTTAGTAAATAAGGGGGTATCGTAAAGAGTGGTGAGAGCAAGGCCTATGTTGCTGCGTGTTCATGGTAATATGAGTAAAATTTTGCGTACTGGAGAACGTCGCATTAGTATTCCTCCTGACTCAGCTCTCGATTTAGCTCGTGACCTAGCTCGTGATTTAGACACACCTCAAAATATTGATTTTTTTGTGGCGTCGTTTTACGACAAATTGCTCAAGGACGACATTATGGCACCGGTTTTTTTGCGTGATGCCAATATTGACGTGTCAGCTCATTTGCCAACCATTAGTTTGTATTGGCAAAAAATGTTGTGGGGGGACGGTCAGTACAACACTAATATGATGAAAAAACATCGAGCAATAAATGTAAAAAAACACTTTAAAACAATACACTATCAACGGTGGATGGGGTATTTCGAGCAAACCGCAAAAGAGTCTTTTGCTGGGGAGTATACCGAGAAGGCCCTACGTATCGCCGCTGCGGTTATACATAATATGGAAAGCCGCATGGTGGAAGCCGTCGTTGTGAATGCATCATGAGTATGTGTTGGATATGAATTCAGAACATTTTGAGTTACACCTTACTGTAGGCGAACCGATTCTTGCGTTAACGCTGCTGTCCTCTCATTGCGAACTATCGAAACAACAACTCAAGCTTGCAATGAAAAAGGGTGCCGTGTGGGTAACATCGGGCCAGGGGCATACGCAGCGATTACGCCGAGCCAAAAAAATGCTCAAATTGGGAGACAGTTTGCATTTTTACTTCGATAAGGCTGTCAGTGAGGGTGTTGCTTTGCCATCAGAGCTTGTTGAAGATTTTGGTGATTACAGTGTGTGGAATAAACCTTATGGTGTGTATTCGCAGGGTTCTAAATGGGGGGATCACTGTACGATAGCTCGCTGGTCAGAGCAAAACCTCAAACCAGAACGCCCTGCATTTGTTGTACACCGATTAGATCGAGCAACAAGTGGTTTGATCTTGTTAGCTCACAGTAAACATGCCGCGCAACAAATAAGTCAGCTGTTTGCGGAACGTCGTTTAGAAAAAGGTTATCGCGCATTGGTGCATGGAACGTTTCCTTGTGGTACACAAACGGTCAATCAGCCTATTGATGATCGTAGCGCCTGTAGCCACTTTGATGTGTTGCGGTATGATCCCGAAGGCGATTTTTCATTGTTGGATGTGGGAATTGAAACGGGGCGTAAGCATCAAATACGCCGTCACCTTGCAGGATTGGACTTTCCTATTGTCGGTGATCGACTGCATGGTATAGAAAGCAGCGTAAACACGGGTTTAGATTTACAGCTATGTGCCTATCGTTTGCGTTTTGTGTGTCCTTTGACAGGTGAGTCTAGAGAGTTTGAATTGCCTATAGAAAAACAACCGTGGTCGGAGTTTATCAATGCAGAATAAGCAGTCCCAACAAGCAATGGACGAAATAGAAAGAGTGACACTGAGTCACTATGAAAGTAATGCTGAATCATTCTGGCAAGGCACTCGTAGTCATGATGTCAGTCAAAATATCAATGCACTCGTAAATGCTTTACCAAAGGGCAAAACGTTAGACCTATTGGATTTTGGTTGTGGCCCCGGGCGAGACTTGATGGCGTTTAAATCCCTGGGCCATCGGCCAACGGGTTTAGATGGCAATAAAAAATTTTGTGAAATGGCAGAAAAGCATAGCGGCTGCCCCGTGTTACACCAGCAATTTTTAAATCTAGATTTAGGTGTAGACTGCTTTGATGGTATTTTTGCTAACGCTTCAATGTTTCATGTGCCTAGCCAAGAACTTTCCAGAGTGCTAGTTGCGTGTCATCAAGCATTGCGGGAGGGTGGCGTATTGTTTACATCCAACCCGCGCGGAAATGCTGAAGGTTGGCAAGGGCAGCGATATGGAAACTATATGGAATTCGAAGAGAGCAAGGTTTGCTTAGAACAAGCAGGTTTTACGCTTATTCATCATTACTACCGCCCTGAAGGAAAACCGCGAGATCAGCAACCTTGGTTAGCGATGGTGGTTCAAAAATGCACGATAAAAACGACGTAAAGTAAGAGGATTGATATGAAGGAAAAGTGGATTGTTGTGTTATTAGGTATTATTGGGGCAGGTTCTGTTAATGCAGAGAAACTGTCGTTAGCTGAGATAAAGGCACCTGATAACCTTGAAAATATACATGTCGTTAAGATAGCTAGCGATAAAAATGCGTCGGACTTTGTTGTTTTTGTTAAGCAACAGGTACCGTTACACAAGCATGTTAGTCATTCAGAATCGCTTTTTGTACTAGAAGGAACAGGTACCTTTCGGTTGGGTGATAAAACGTTAACCATTGGCGCAGGGGATTACGTGAAAATACCCGAGGGTACCCCGCATTCACTAAAAGTGACGTCAGCTACACCACTGAAAGCTTTATCAATTCAAGCGCCTGAATTCTTTGGAAAAGATCGTGCTAGTGTTAATTAAACGTGTGGGCTTTTTTTAATCGCTTAAAAGTATGTATTACTCAAAACTGGCTACACTTTTATATAAGTCTGTTGAAAGGATAATGCATAACGATGAGAGATTTACCTATTGTAGCTGTTTTGGCACCCCTGTTAATCGCTCAGGCGAAAAGGGTGCGAGCTAATATGCTTAAACTGCCAGAGGCCACTGGCAGTCGAACGGGGCGAGTAGGAAAGGGTCAATGTTTAAAATTGCTGGTAATAGGTGACTCTGCCGCCGCAGGTGTCGGCGTTTCTCACCAGGATGCAGCGTTAGGTGGGCAGATTGTTTCACATCTGATGGATGAGTTTCATCTTGATTGGGATGTGATAGCTGAAGCAGGAGCAACAACAGCGAAGGTGCTTGCATGGATACCGGCGATTGAGCGACAAAATTATGATGCTATTGTGGTTTCCTTGGGTATTAACGATGTCACCGCAGGTGTGACACGAAAGCAATGGATGCGACAACAACAGGTTTTGGTGCAAGAGTTAATGACGCGCTTTTCAACCAACAAAATCATCATTTCTCAAATCCCTGGATTAGAAAATTTTGAGGTATTACCGCAACCCTTGCGATGGTGCTTAGGAATGCAATCTAAGCGTTTTAATACCATTGCTAAGTCCACATGGTCAGATCATCCGATATGTGAATTTATGGATTTACCCCTGGTTTTTGATCAAAGTCTAATGGCAAGTGACAAATTTCACCCCAGTGAAGATGCCTATAGGATATGGGGTGAAGCGTTTGCTCGGCGTATTAAACCAAAGTGATATAGGTTTTTGTTAATAGATGTAAAGAATGTCTCTTCAGCTTCAAGCGGACGCGTTATAATCGCGGCTTAATTTTTTAGAAGCCTGTATAACGAACTTATGTCGTGACATCGTATTATGAAGCTACAAACCATAGATAAAGCCACTTATCGAGAGCATTTAAAGCGTGTGACAGTGGCAGTGATCGCTCTGTTGTTGGCATCTGCCGTCGGTATTTCAACAATCCTTATTGCAATGTTTGGTGAAGCTGGAGGTTCAAACTTTATCCTCAATCTAACGGGCGTCGCCATCGGAGCAGGTCTATGTGGATTTCTTTTGTTTCGTTTCCGCGAGCACGCCTACATGAGTGAGGTTACCTATGTATGGCGATTAAAGCAGGAGCTAAATCGTATCTACCGGCGTTCAGCCAAAGTAAAGAGCGCTATAGAACGTGAAAATAGAAATGGGCTGATCGTTAGTAATTTTCACCTCAAAGGCTCAAAACAGTTGTATGAGCTGGATGATAATACCTTAACCATGGGTGAGCTAAACCAGCGGATTGAGGAGCTCGATGCTAAAGTGCAAGGGTTAGGGGTGACCATTGCATTGGATGATTACGATAAACAGTTATTGAATCAGTTGGATTAAAGAATGTTAAAAAAAATAGGTTTTGGCTTGTTGTTGATGGTTGCTCTGGTTTTTGTTGCTGCTTTGGCCGCAAATGTTTACCTGGGGCGAGACTACTTTATTAGCAGTGTGAGTAGGGTGTTACCTACTGAATTACAGGAACTAAGTGACGAAGGAAAACGTTTGCACCAAAACCTCTGGGTCGTAGATTTACATAATGACTTGCTATTGGCGGGACGTGATGCGACGGAATGGGGTACGGCGGGGCATTCTGATATTCCTCGTTTACAAGCTGGGAATATGGGGCTGCAAGTGTTGTCTGCCGTGATCAAGGTGCCGTTTGGATTAAACCCAGAGCATAATGATGATAAAAGTGACATGGTATTACCGTTGGCGATTTGGCAGCACTGGCCTGTACGTACGTGGTTTGATCTCACTGAGCGAGCATTGTACCAAGCAGAAAAACTCAAAAAAATAGCAGAAACAGATGCCGTTCACCTGGTTACCACCAAAGCGCAATTACAAAGCAGAAAACCATTGGGTGTGATTCTAGCCATTGAAGGGTTACATGCATTAGAAGGCGATGAGAAAAATTATCAGCGCTTATACGATGCAGGATATCGCATGATGGGATTAGCACATTTTTTTGATAATAAAGTCTCAGGCTCAGCACATGGCGTAAATAAAGGGCCATTAACGGATTTTGGTCGTCGTATTGTAAAACGAATGCAAGATGATGGTGTGGTGATTGATCTCGCGCACACCTCACCTGCAGCAATAAAAGAAGTGTTAGCCATGGTGTCAGGGCCGGTTGTTATTTCTCATACTGGCGTGAAAGGAACCTGTCCAAGCATGCGAAATTTAAGTGATGAACAAATCAGCTCCATTGCAGCGGGCGGTGGCGTGATCGGTATAGGTTTTTGGACAACCGCGCTGTGTGATATTACACCTGACGGTATCGTGAAAGCGATTCGTTATGTCACTGATTTAGTTGGCGTGGAATATGTTGCTTTAGGAACAGATTATGACGGAGCGACAAAAGTGGGTTTCTCCGCAGATAAACTCGCGCTGATTACTGATGCACTGTTAAGAGCGAAGTTTAGTGAACATGAAATTCGTTTAATTATGGGTGAAAATACGCAACGTGTATTGGGACAAATTTTACATTAGTGATTATATTGCAGACCTTTAAATCTTGCTGATAGCACAAAATGAAATAAAACATCTCATTTTGTGCGGTCTCAGGGAAAAGGAAGAGCCACATAACGCTATACCTAAAGCAAAGAGAGTTTTAATGTCAGAGCAGTATGACCTCCGTTTTGGAGGTATTAAAAGATTATACGGAATTGATGCCAGCGCCGTTATTCAGCAGGCCCATGTCTGTGTTATCGGAATTGGTGGCGTAGGAACCTGGGTCGCCGAAGGTTTTGCACGAACAGGTTTTGGTGAAATCACACTGATTGATATGGATGACGTATGTGTCACCAATACCAATCGCCAGATTCATGCCACAGTAGACACGATCGGGCAGTCAAAAACAGACGTGATGGCAGATCGCCTAAGAGCGATTAACCCAGAATGCAAAGTACATATTATTGATGATTTTGTGACACGAGAAACCGTTCGTGAACATATCACAAAAGACTTTGATTACGTAGTGGACGCTATCGACGGCGTTTCATCAAAGGCCGCCATTGTTGGGCATTGCAAGCGTAACAAAATCAAAGTAATCAGTATTGGTGGTGCGGGGGGGCAGATAGACCCAACTAAAGTGACAACCGGCGATTTAAATAAAACCTTTAATGACCCATTGCTAAGAAAGTTAAGGGCGACACTGCGTCGTCATTACGGGTTTTCACGTAATGCAACACGTATCTACGGAGTCTCCTGTGTTTATTCCACGGAGCAATTACGTTATCCAAAACCTGACGGATCTGTGTGCCAAGAAAAAGCGTTTGCTGATGGTGATACCCGGCTAGATTGCTCAGGAGGTTTTGGTGCTGCCGTGATGGTAACGGGCACGTTTGGTTTTGTTGCAGTCTCTAAAGTTATAGAAAAATTATTACGAGCAGCAGAGAGAAAGGCAGCAGCAGAATAACGTTTTATTGTGTTTTTGCGATATCAATAATCCGCTGGTTTATCGCCAGCAGTCCATTATTGCGAGAAGGGCTTAGATGTTTGCTAAGCCCTAACACTTCAAAGATTTCTTGAATGTTACTGTTCTTAATATCCCCCGCTGTTTTTCCATTGTAGTAACTTAATAAGATGACAGAAAGGCCTTTGATAATACGCGCATTGCTGCAAATGGAAAAAAGCAGTGTATCATCACCAGGTTGATTGATCTGTTTATGACAAAGCCAAACAGTACTGTCACAGCCAGGAACCAAATGCTCATCTGTGCGGTATTTCTCTGGGTAATCCGGTAATTGTTTTCCTAGCTGCATGATAAATCGATAGCGATCTTCCCAGCCTTTTTTTGATAGTAGGTGGTCGGTTAATTGCTGAATATCAGGGACGTTTCTTTTCTGTTCTAAATTCACAGAAGATAGCTCAGAAATGTTATTTGAAATAGGGTTCGACAGAATTCCCTGCAAACAATCAAAGCATCGGTGGATTTCATCTTCCGTATTATAAAAAGCAAAGGACATTCTTAAGGAGCCATCGAGTCCTAAGTGTTGCATTAATGGCATGGTGCAATGATGCCCGGTTCTTACGGCAAACCCTTGTTGATCAAGTAATGTTCCAATATCACTGGCATGATAACCGTCAATATTAAATGCCAGTAGACTTACCGCCGGTTGGCATTGTTGAATAATGTTGAGTTGTGGTATTTGTGCCGCGCGCGAATGTGCGATCGCCAATAATATATCTTCGTGTTGTTGGCGTGCTGTTGCATCCCAGCGACGGATAAAGGTAATGGCAGCGCCCAAACCAATGGCACCAGCAATATTGGGAGTGCCCGCTTCAAATTTAAACGGCAGGGTGTTATAGGTGGTGCCTTCAAATGACACCCGTTGAATCATCTCCCCGCCACATTGCCATGGGGGCATAGCGTTAAGTAATTTTTCCTTTCCATACAGTACACCTATACCCGTGGGGCCAAACATTTTGTGACCAGATAAACAGTAAAAGTCACAATCTAAATTCTGAACATCAACAGGCAGGTGGGCGATGGCTTGAGCTCCATCAATAACAGTAATAGCACCGACGGACTTGGCCTTTTGAATGATTTCTTTTATCGGATTGATTGTGCCAAGGCTGTTGGATGCATGGCAAATAGAAACAATTTTTGTATTGAGAGATAACAACTGCTCAAAGGCAATCATATCCAGCTGATTATTCTGCGTTAACGGAATAACCTTTAGTGTTGCGCCTGTTTGCTCCGCCAGCATTTGCCAAGGAACAATATTCGCATGGTGTTCCATCAATGAAATAAGAATTTCATCACCAGAAGAAAGGGTTGGGCGGCCATAACTTTGCGCGATTAAGTTAATCGACTCCGTGGTGCCTTTGGTCCAAATAATCTCGTGGTTATGTGTTGCATTGATAAAATTACGCACTAACGAGCGAGCCTCTTCAAACGCTTCCGTCGCGACTGTGCTAAGGTGATGGCTGCCGCGATGTACGTTAGCGTTTTGATGACGATAATAATGATCAATTGCCGCAATGACGGATAGCGGTTTGTGAGTGGTTGCAGCGTTATCAAAGTATACCAATGGATGCCCGTTGGCAGATTCCTGTAATATCGGGAATGCTTGGCGTACTTGAGAAAGCTTCAGCGGATCGGTCAAGGTAAGGTCTGCTCGTATGTTATAGGGATTAATAGTGGCTATTTTATGGCAAAAGCGGGTGGATAACACCCTCTATGAAGTAAGGTCTGCAGGCAAAACACGACGGCTGTACACCAATGGTGTTTTGCATAGCCAATATAATCCCAGTCAGGTAATAACGGGCAGTGTGTGGGATTTGCTGTTATTACCGGCATTGTGTGTACCTGAAGAAAATATCAAGCGAGTATTGGTTCTTGGTGTGGGGGGAGGGGCTGTTTTACATCAGCTGAGTTGTTTGTTATCCCCTGATATATTGATTGGTATCGAGTTGTCAGAAGAGCATATTTTTGTTGCAGAGCAGTATTTTTCCCTAACGCAGCCTCATATTGTTTTACATCGAGCTGACGCAGTTTCTTGGTTAAAGGCGTATCAAGGCCCACCTTTTGATCTTATTATTGATGATTTATATGGTCATGATGGCGGTGAACCCGTAAGAGCTGTGCCTTTGACTGAGGCGTGGGTAAATACAATGCTGTCAAATTTATCGGATGATGGCGTGTTGGTAACAAACACGGTGTCACCCGAGGAGCTGGATACGTCAAGTTTGGTTGCGAGAGGTGAGATGGAAAAACACTTCACCTCCGCATTTCGTTTTGCCACACCGTTGTGCCACAACGCCGTAGGGGCTTTTTTTAAGCAAGAAGTAACGATGAATTCCTTGCGCCGACGTATTGTAGCAACACCGATTTTAGCGAGGTCTGAACGTAATGGCTTGCTGAGGTTTACCACAAGAAAATTGCTGTGATGTAGCCGCTGACGAATCCCCCCTGTGTCTGTTTAGCGTTTACAATGAACTACCTTAAAACCATTACTCTCTGCCAGTAAGGTGATTTTTCCAAACAAATCTTGCGCCTTACGTTCCAGCGGAATGAACTGATTAACAACAAACACCGCATCGCCTTTTGCATGTAAACGTTTGTGCGCTTGTTCTAAAAACATACGTGTCAAATCATTATCAACCGCAAACCCTTGGTGAAACGGAGGGTTACACAATACCAAGTCAAACCGCCCTCGTATCCCATGAGCACAATTATCAGCAATGACATTGTAGTTTTTGCCGGTGTTTTTAAGGTTTTCCTCACAGCTAAGAATAGCGGCAGCGTTGTTATCGGTTGCTGTTATTTGTTGTAAATCTAGCATTTCCAAACCTTCAAGAGATGCCGTCATCAACGATAAGTAGCCATAACCACAACCCAGGTCGAGCATGGTTTCAGCGGGGGTGTGGCGTTTACGAATAACGTCCGGTAGGTGTTGAATTAATAACTCACTACCTTTATCCGCTTTATTCCAACCAAACTGGCCGGGTTTGGACATAAAACTGAAGTTTGGCGTGTCGGGGTGATCGTTGGATTGGATATTGATGCTGCGCGGGTGAGCGTAATCTTTGTCATCCAACATTTTGCCATGGGTTGTTGAACCCTTGCTAATAATGGCAAAGTGAGACGATTGGCCACCTTTAGATTTTGATGTTGCGCCATTAAATAACTTGCTGGCTTTATCAATATAGGTTTTAGCCCCTTCATTCTTATAGCCTGCAATAGCCAGTGTGCCACCAGGCTTAAGGGCACGAAAAGCTTGGTTAATAATGTGATGTACGACGGTTTTTTCTTTTGAAACCCGATAGAAAATACGATCTACGGTGTTGTCTTCAAAGTCACTAAAATCAAAATCGCTGAATGTGCTGGTGACTTTGTTGGTTTTTAACTGCTGTTGTAAATCAAAGCGATTACAGATTAGTGTTAATGGGATTTTGCTTTTGGCTGCACCCTGAGTAATGTCACTGGGTGCTAGGTTTTCATCCAAAATCCATAGGTTACACTCAGCTTCTTCAGGGTTTTCTCGATCGGAGATTATTTTTTCTAACAGTAAATTTAGCGCTAAATCATTCATTGGATACTATCTATTTCGGTTTGTGTTAAAGGGCGGTACTCACCGGGGGAAAGGTTGTCATCAAGAGAGATGTCACCAATAGCTGCTCGGTGTAGGGAAACAACACGGTTGTTGGTTGCTCCAAACATACGCTTTACTTGGTGGTAGCGGCCTTCAGAAATAATAACTTCTGCGAGATTCACATTGCCTTCCTGTGATTCAAGGGCGGTAAGGGTCGCAGGCAGCGTAGGTTTTAGCTCATCTTTGAGCATGATACCGCTTTTAAATGCTTCGATACTGTCGCTTTTAATGGGCTCGGCGGTTTCTACGATATAGCGTTTATGGCAATGGTGCTTGGGGCTGGTGACATTGTGCAGCCATTTTCCATCATCGGTCAGCAGCACTAACCCTGTGGTATCAATGTCTAAACGACCGGCAATGTTGAGCTTCTCATAAAGAGGTTCATCTACCATCAGGTCGAGCGCCGTAGGATGCTCCCTATCTCTATTTGCACAGACATAACCTTCGGGTTTATTAAGCATGTAGTAGCGTGGTTTTGCTTCGCTGACCTCTTGCCCGAACAAAGTGACGTGTTGTTCGTTGGATATATGTGCCGAGGGGTCTTTTATCGTAGCACCGTCCACAACGACATCACCCTTACGAATGGCTTTCTTGATTTCGGAGCGGCTGATGCCGGTGCTGTTACTAAGTAGTTTATCTAAACGCATGAAGCTTGGGCTTGTTGGTTTGGGGTGGATTGTTGAGGGCTCTATTCTACGCAAATTCCCTTCAAATTTAACCATTATTTACTCGCCCCTTATGTGGTAAGGTTTTAGCAGATCTGCAAAACCGCACAGAATTGGATGTTATATTTCAGAAAACGCAGCAAGTACATCCATGTATGCTTTCTTCGGCGTCCTTGCCTCAGGTATTTCTGAAATATAACATCCAATTCTGTGCTATTAGCAAGATTTTGAGATCTGAAAGTATTGTCATATTTAAACAAGGAAAAAATAAATATCATGGGATCACGTACTAAGTCCTGGTTGTTTGGGGCTGCTGTTATATTGTGTTTGTGTGCTGCTGCATTTGGCGTAACAGTACCTATACACTTTAATTCTGTCAGCGTAACGGCTATTGCTGAATTATTAGCCACCATTTTTGTGGTGACGTTATTTATGGAGCGGGCGCAAGAGGTTATTTTGACCACCGTGCGAGCGCGTGGTTCGGAGCAACTGGAGCTCTCTATTCGTAAGTTCAAGCGTGCAATTCAGCGACAGAAAAAAATAGCACCCGAGAAAGCCATAGAAGAACGTTTTTACGATCAGCTCGAAGACGCTCGTATTGAAAAAATGGATTATCGAGCATTTACCCGCGTTTTAGCCTTACGCTTGGGTTTGTTGTTTGGCTTGATGATCAGTATTGCAGGTGTGCGTAGTATTGGTGTTCTGGTGGATGAGGCGGTATTAAGCCAACTAAGCTCATTGCAGTTGAGAATGTTTAACATGGTTGATGTGTTGCTCACCGGTGGTGTGATGGCGGGGGGAAGTGATGGTATTCACAAAATGACGGAGCTATACCGTTCTTATGTGGAGATTAACGTGAAGCGTAATAAAAGCAAAAAGCGTGAGTTGGACGTGGTGGAAGACTGATTTTTGGAACGCTAAGGCCTGGTGTTATAGATTTTAGCTATTTAAGTAATTGCATTTTTAAAAATGCAATTACTTAAATTTGATGGGGTACGTGTTGGTGGGCGTGCTATCTGAGTTATTCCTCGAAGAAAAACTTCTCTTCACCAAATGCGGGTTCTAAATGGTTTAACCAGGTTGCAGTCTCAGAATATTTTGCAAAAAATGGACGTTGAACCCAGTCGTGATCACGGCCTTGGATAAAGCGTAATGCAAAAACCTTCTCGCCATTAATTTCAGCAATGCCTTGGATTTCTACTTTGCCAGGGTCGCTGCTCATTGATGGCCCGCGTGCTGTTCGGCTAATACCTGAAACCTGACGCATGGCTTCGCGATAAATTTCCCAGGCTTTTACTAAAGGCACTTCAAAATAATGTCGTGCTCCGGTATCCCGCTCGATAAACATATAATAAGGAATGATGCCAAGCCCCACTTGGATTTTCCACATTTTTGCCCAATCATCAGCGTTATCGTTAATATGTTTTAGCAACGGGCCTTGAGAGCGAATGACTGTGCCGGTTTGGCGAATGCGTTTAACGGCTTCTTTGGCAATGTCAGTTTCTAATTCACGCCAATGGTTATAGTGCGCCATAAAGGCAACATGTTTACCGCTGGCAATGATTTCTTGAAACAGTGACAACAAATCATCGGCATCACCATCGGTCACAAATCGTTGGGGCCAAAAGCTGAGTGCTTTGGAGCCGATACGGATCGTTTTGATATGAGAAAACTCTTCCGTTAATAATGGTTCCAAATATGCCCGTAGGTTTTTGGTTTTCATTACCATGGGGTCGCCACCGGTAAACAATACATCGGTAACTTCTTTGTGTTCACGAAGGTATTCTTGTAATTGCCCGGACTCTTTCGCAGCAATTTTTAGCTCATTGTCTCCAACAAACTGTGCCCAGCGAAAGCAGAAGGTGCAGTAGCTATGGCATATTTGGCCGGAAGTGGGGAAAAACAACACCGTTTCTCGGTATTTATGTTGGATGCCATTAACCCGCTCGCCGTTAACCGTTGGAATGTTCTTTTCCAACTGACCGGCGGGGTGAGGGTTCATCTCTCCACGAATCTCTTTTATCAGTGCATCAAATGCACTTTTTTCCCACTCCTCGTTAAGCGCATTGGCAACGGCGTCATAATAGCGAGGTTCTAACATCTCCCGCTGGGGAAAGGTCAGTTGATAAATGGGGTCATCGGGTACAGCATCCCAATCGATAAGCTCATCAATCACGTATTCGTTTACACGAAAAGGCAGCACGCTGCTGACAACTTTCATCTCAAACTGCGTTTGTTCTGACAATTTTTGCAGTTGAGGGATTTTTCCTAGCTGTCGGGCGGTGTAAACCTTAAACCGTTGAGGCGGGAACTGTTGGCCTGCGTCAGTCAGTGCTATGATATTTGCGTCAATTGTCATGGGGTGAGGTTTACCTTTTTGGAGCTGAAAAATGCGGGTCGCATCTTACCACATAACCATCGCATCGCGGGAAAATACAGTGAACGTAAGGTTATTATTTAAGCGAAGCTGATGCAAGGACTGGGTTTTAGAACGTTTAAGAATGTTTAAGCGCAGGCCGGGTGTTGAGCATTGTTCTAGTGCTGTTGTTTGAGGCAGTTATTGAAATAATTAATAGATTGAATAGGTTAAGGTTGTATTGTGGCTGTAAAAATATCTCTCAGTGTGTCGATTCCCGATGATGAAATAGAACTTTCTGCTATCCGTGCCCAAGGTGCGGGTGGGCAAAATGTCAATAAAGTGTCTTCTGCTATACATTTACGTTTTGATGTTCGCGCATCGTCATTACCCGAATTCTATAAGGAAGAACTACTGTCATTGCGGGATCGACGTATTACCAAGGATGGGGTTATTGTCATCAAAGCCCAGCAATACCGCACCCAAGAGAAGAACCGAGAAGATGCCCTGGCTCGTTTGCAAGAGCTTGTGAAAAGCGCTGCCGTGGTGCGTAAGGCCAGGAGGGCGACCAAACCCACCAAGGGTTCTCAAAGGCGCAGAATGGACAGTAAAACCAAACGAGGCCGAACCAAGTCCTTGCGTGGTCGCGTTTCTGAATGAGCACATCAAAACGTTCACGTTTAGATCGCTTCCTTAGCGCAAAATTGGGCATTAATCGTGGTGATGTGCGGTTAATGCTGGCGAAAAAACACGTGATGGTAGACGGTATTGCCGCTACGGATATACAGCAGCAGGTTAATGCATTTACCCATGTGGCACTGGTTGATCAAGCTGGCGGTGACTCTGTTACGGTGCTTCAGGATAACCAGCCTCAATACTGGATGATGAATAAACCCATCGGTGTTGTGAGTGCGACGGCCGATGAGCAGCACAAAACAGTGATAGACCTGCTGCCCGCCTCTGATGTAAGTGATTTACATATTGCAGGGCGGCTAGATCTGAATTCCTCAGGCTTGTTGTTGCTAACCAATGACGGGCGTTGGTCGAGGGCATTGTCAGAGCCAAGCGCTGGGGTGGGTAAATGTTATCGAGTGAGATTAGAGAAACCGTTAACAGAGGATTATATTCAAGCGTTCGCTGAGGGTATGTATTTCTCTTATGAAGATATTACAACGCGGCCAGTGGTGTTAACGATTATCAGTGACTATGTTGCAGAGCTGCGTTTAGTCGAAGGGCGTTATCATCAGATAAAACGCATGTTTGGACGGTTTAGAAATCCGGTGTTGGCGTTACACCGGATTTCAATTGGTAACTTGTTGCTAGATGAAACGTTAATGCCCGGTCAATATCGACCGCTAACGGATAGGGAAGTTAAAGAAATCGTTTAAGTGAAATGTTTTTAAAGGAATCGTTTACGTAAGCCCATTAGGCCAGTTATTCCCAACAATCCGAACCAACCCAGTGCACCGCCGTGCCCATCAGATTCAGCACCGTAATAATTATCATCATAATGGCTGTCACTTGAGTCAAAGCTATCGTCATAATCCTCACTTTCAATGGCTAAGCCAGTATTACGTGTAGTGTCTGCGGTGGCTAATATCAGGCCGTTGTCCGCATCGTATAATTTAGCTCTAATATGATAATAATCACTGCGATAACCAGATTCTAATAATACGTTAGTGATATCTTTATCAGAAGACTGATAGCCTGAAATAAACCACGCGTTATTTTGATACAGCAGCGTTTCTATTCCAAATGGATCCACAATAAATACACTTAACGCTACCCACTCAGTACCAAATGACATATCGGCGTCGATGGTGATGTCTAGCTCAGGAAAAAAACCATCATTATCTGTATCATTGGAGAGTGCGATGGTTAACTCTTGAATCGTAAAAACCGTTGATTGAAATGTATCTTGATCAACTTCTTCTAAATAACGTCCGTACAAATCGTCATCGTCATAGGCATTAATACTATCCAATAACTCATGGGTATAAGCATCGTAAATAGCTACACGAAGATTATAAATATCGCTGTCGTAACCTTCCGTTAAACTGGTGGTGACCTCATAACTATCGGATAACGCCTCACCAATGATGGTGAAATTCTCTGTCACATAGTACAAGCGTTCTTCATCTTGATTATCTAGCTGGTTATCTAGGTATAATTTTGCATAAATTCGATCGCTAACTAAACGAGTATCCGCATCAAAGGTCACTCGAAAGCGATGAAAAAAACCGTCACCATCGTTATCCAATAAATATTCAAAATCTGCATTATGAATCCAACTGTCAGATGTGGTGTGACGTGCTGCAGTGCGAGCCGCTCTATTTTGAATGTTTTCATCTTTGTTCTGTTTTTCTTTTATATCGTGAGAACGGTCAACCATACCCCCCGTTGATTTAGTGTTTGATGCCGTGCTTGTAGCAATATTATCACCGCTCTCTGCAAAGACGGTTTGCGAGTCCAATATCAAACTGCACACTAATACGGTAAGAATAAAGGCTTGATAAGCGATGCTACGAATAGGACGGGTCTTGGTTTGCATAATGATCTTCCTTTAAGAATGACGAATCATGTCGATGGAAGTATTAAAACAAAGTGAAGATGAATCGAAGCTGAACGGAGGCGGGTTTAATAATCAATGCGAAGTGATATTTGCGATCCATACAATGTTTATTTCACTGTTCAGTTTGGGTTCAGGTACAGGGGGTTAATCTGATAACCAGACTCAAGCAGCATACGCAAACAATCATACCAACGGAGCGTTACTATGAGCTTTACTACAAACGTTACTTCAAGCGTTACTTCAAGCGCTACTACAAGTGTTACTACGAGCTTTAACCAACAGACCTTTAGTCATCTAATGTCAAACCAGCGCAAACGAATGATGACCGCTGTTGTTACCTTTGTTGCCCTCGTGTTTATGAGTGCAGGCACAACATCCTATGCGCAGCACGACAACTACTCTGATGAGATTGTTGCCGGAGCACTGATTGGAGCTGTTGTGGGTTTATCTCTGGTGTCTCATAGCAATCGTCATGATAAACATTATGACCGTCACCGAAAGCATCAAAAGTATCACTTCCACGGCGATCACCGGTGTTATAAGCGTCATAAAGCCCACAGGCGACATCAGCAGCACCATACACATCACAACACGCGCCACAATACACGCCACAGCTATAACAATAACCATCGAGGCTACCAGCATGGCCACTCACAGCACAGTCATTGGCAGCATAAAAAACAACGAGCAGATCGAGAGGTGCATCACTATTACAACGATCAGCGCTCCAACCGCCATAACAGCCACTCGAAACAGCAATCTCGGCATCAGTCCAAGCACCAATCCAAACATCAATCTAAACACCAGGCTACCCCCCGGTCTAATGAGGGCTATGTCTCAGTTAGGCATTTCTAATGGGTAAGTACCTTAAGACTAGGGGGGCTAAGCTTCTTATTCTGTAAACACCTTACTATACTCAACAGGTCGCCAATGACTAATGTAGTAAGGTGTTTTTGTGAAAGTCCGCCCCTCTTTTCTAATATTGTTAACATTATCCCTATTGTTGCTGTTTGTTTTTAGCAGTATCCCCCCTGAAAAGCGCAAGATGCTATTAACGGCTTTGGGTATCCCTAAGCCCGCTGGTGGGCAAACACAGCAAGGTTGGCAGCAAATAGAAGATGTGATTGAAAGTTTTGAAACGCATGTGACGGCCTGTCATGTCCCGAAAACCCGTGCAACCAGTGAGGTAGAGGCTCAAGGCAAGGTTTTTAAATGGGTAGATGCCGAGGGCAAAGTTCACTTTACTGACAAACCCAAAGGTAAAGGTGCAGAAGACCTGACAAATCGTTATAAGATGGAAAAACAGTACTTTCGTATGTCGATCACTGCAGCGGGAGGCAACCTACCCCCATTTTTACATGACCGCCTGTCCGCGGATCTAAAGCAGCTGTACTTTATATTGTCTCGTTGGTTACCAGATCAATACATTAAACAGGTGGATCTGAATGTAAAAGTGTTTAATGATCAGACTAAGTTTGATGTGTATCGTGAAGAACATGTGCCAGGGTTGGAAACCGCTTCAGGTTTTTATAAGCCATCCATGGACGAGGCGGTAGTCATGGTGCAACGAGATGCCTTCATGACACAATCTATTGCCCGTCATGAGGCGACTCATGTGATTAACTCCGGGTTATATGGTCGTACACCCGTGTGGTTTAACGAAGGTTTAGCCGAATACTTTGAGCGTTTGAGTATCGAAGGGCAAAGTAAACGGGTTAATCCGTCACCACATCACCTTAAATTGTTACAAGGAGCGCTGGCGGACGGTGAGTTAATGACCGTTAGTGATTACTTGTCGATTAAGGGACGTGCATGGCGAGATCATGAGCAAAATATGATGTACGCTATGGCATGGTCTGTTGTGCACTTTATGATGCAAGACTCCCTAGGGCGGGAAACCATGAAGTTACTGATGACCCATATGGCAGATAATTTTTGTCAGCCTGTGAATACAGTGACATTTATAGAACAGCATTATGTTGGTGGTATGAAAGCATTTTCCGAGCGCTGGCGAGCCGCGCTGATGTCCAGTGACTTTCAAGTACACCGGTATTGATGTTATAAGACGAAGTAGAGGAATAGAGCGTGAAATCCAGTTATCGACATTTGTCCGCGAATTATAAAGCCTTAAAAAGAGCAAAAACCTATCAACAGTGGCTTGGTGCCGCAGAAGAAATTGATACGTTAGAAGGGCATAGTCGTTGGCGTGGAAATGACGAATCGGGTTATTACCCCTACGAATTACTGCAAGAACAAATAGACTTATTAACCGAGTACCGTGAAGAGCACCGTATTGGCTGTCTTATTTCTTATATGCAAGAAAGTTTGCATCGAACGTTAGGTGAGTTAACAGATTCCCATCTTTACGATACGTCCTTAGTGGGTACAAAATATCTAGTTGAGCAGTATTTGGATGAGGTTGAAGAGACATTAAATTATCTCTGTGACGCTGACTTAGACATTATTGATGAAGCCAAAAAGTTAAAGTTATTTAAACACGCCAGAAACAATTTCGGTCGCAGTGCACTTATGTTAAGTGGCGGCGGCGCTTTTGGTATTTACCATCTGGGTATTATTAAAGCGTTGTTGGAGCAAAATCTTTTGCCTTCTGTTATTTCTGGCACCAGTATGGGGGCGATTGTTACAGGTTTGGTAGGTACTCATTCCGACGAGGAATTGTTAGAAAAATTATCAGTGCCAGAAGATAATGATTTTAGCCCGATAAAACACCGTTCGTTTATGGAGATATTTTCTAAAAAATCCCTGTTAGAGTCTGAGCAATTATTGCAATGCATCTCGAATAATATTCCTAACGATACTTTTTTAGAAGCGTATTTACGAACGGGTAGAGCGATTAATATCACGGTATCACCAACACGAGCCGGACAAAAAGCACGCGTATTAAATTATAAAACGGCACCGAATGTTTTAGTGGCTTACGCCTGCAAAGCCTCCTGCTCTATACCTGGCGTATTTCCCGCAGTTCAGTTGCGAGCGAAGAACGCCGAGGGTGCTGTTGTGCCTTACATGGAATCTGAGCTATGGGCTGATGGTGGTGTTAGTACCGATATACCGATGGCGCGAATTGGTCGCATTTTTAATGCGAATCACTTTATTGTTAGTCAAACCAACCCTCATGTTTTACCGTTTGTCGCAAATAGATCCAAAAAAGGCGTTTTACCGTTTGTTATTGATTTTGCATCATCATCAATTCATGCCCAATGGCATCAGGTTATCACCGTTACTAAAAAACATACCCAGAACCGAACACTTCGTTTTTGGTTGGATCGCGCGGATGCATTATTAGGACAAGACTATTTGGGTGATATTAACCTACACCCTGATTTTCCTATTAAAAAGTATCTAAAGGTAATGACAAATCCGTCAGATGAAGAGATTTATGACTTCATTCTTACGGGTGAGCGTTCAACATGGCCAAATATAGCGATGATTCGAAATCAAACACGTATTAGCCGTGTGTTGGCTCGATGTTATGAAAAGTGTTACGCAAAACATCATGGTCATACGCATCGTAGTGAATCTATTGGTAAAAACTCCTTCGTTGATATTGATGGTGCAGTGCCTGGGGAGGACATTGAATTAAGCATTAATGTGCAGGAGACATCGTTGGCGTGAGTGCGCAGTCTGAGTGGTGGGTATATATGATCCTGTGTAGTGACAATACGTATTACACAGGTATTACCACGGATTTAGATCGACGATTTAATCAGCATAAAACCGGAAAAGGGGCAAAATATTTTTATGGTCGTCAGCCGGTAGAATTTGTCTTTCAAGAAAATGGTCATGATCGTAGTAGTGCTAGTCAGCGCGAGGCGGCGATTAAATCCTTAACACGACAACAGAAAATCGCATTGCTTCAAGTATAGCTATTCAAAGTCTTGTTATTCAAAGTTCAGCTATTCAAAGTCTTGTTATTCAAAGTTCAGCTATTCAAAGTCCAGCTATTCAAAGTCCAGCTATTCAAAGTCCAGCTATTCAAAGTCCAGTAGCTCATCCAATACCGAACTACCCCCTAACGCCAACCCATAACCATACTGTTCATGTTCCACTAAATCAGGCGGCAAGTACTCCAAAAAATATGGCTCCCCCTCGCTTTGAACATAAGACCCGCCGTGGAATAATGTACGGCTCTCATCACCGCAACGAGTCACAATTAATTCATTTTGAGCACGGGTAAAAGCGACATACAACACCCGGCGCTCTTCCTCTTCCGAATCCCTGTCACCCAGGCTACGAATATGTGGGTAAGCCCCAGGTTGTACCCCGAGGCAATAACATACCGGCGCTTCTGTGCCTTTAGAGCTATGCACGGTGATAACCGTTACCAAATCATCTTCTTCGATACGCTCAGCTTCGGAGTTGGACACCGGATCCATAGTGTAAGCTTCCACAAACCCCAGTAAATCCTTATAACGACAAGCCAAGTCAGACAAAAGGCGTAGGTCTCCAGCACGAGATTCCCAGCGATCGTAACGGGTCATAAAATTATGCTCCATCATCTCTAAGCCTTTTTTTATGGCAGATGATGGATTGTTGCGTAAGGACTGTATTGCAAGCACGCTGTCGATAATATCCTCGCGCTTTGGGATTGACTGGCGTAGTACATCATCGATACTTTCTGCGGGGTCTGCATCCAACAAAGCAGCCACAACCTTTGAGGCGGTAGCATCACCAATTCTTGGCCAGCACTTTAGATAGCGAATCCAAGCCAGCTCATCGGTACGATTTAATGCCGCACGGCATAAACACAACACATCTTTTACATGGGCGGCTTCTAACAGGCTGGTACCGCCAACAAAGCGATAAGGAATACCCGCATCAATTAATGCCCCCTCACAGGTTTTGGCTGCCCAGGCAGAGCGAACCAAAATCATATGGTCAGACCACTGGGCATCACTTTCTTTACGTTCAAGTAAATCCCCCGCAATCCATGATGCTTCATCATACTTACTTTCAAAGTCAATCAAACGAGGTGTGATGCCTTTACCTCGTACCGCTGTAAGGTTTTTATTGTAATCAATGGTGGATTTTTTAAGTAACCAATTAGATATATCCAATATCTCTTGGGTACTCCGAAAATTCTGTTCCAGTTTAAATACGTTTGAGTCCGGAAGGCGTTCACTGAAAGAATGGATGTTTCGAAAGTCTGCCCCACGAAACGCATAAATGGATTGGGCATCATCTCCCACGCAGAATAAATGAGCATTGGATAGCGCTTGTAAAATGCGCCATTGTAACGGGTTGGTGTCTTGCATCTCATCCACAAGAATGTGCTGGTACAAACCGCCAATCTTTTTTGCTAATGCTGGGTTCTTTTCAATACCTTTAACAAAAAGATGTAAAATGTCATCGTAGTCGAGGTATTTTCGTTCGGCTTTTCTCAGTTCATAACGTTTACCGATGGTTTCTACCAGTTCGCAAAAAGTCTCATCTAGCTCCGTAAAATGTACCAAATACTCAGAAAGCGGTAAGCAGCAGTTCTTCGCGTAAGATAAGTAGTTCAGCAGGGTCGCCGCTTTAGGGAACTCCTTTTTGTGTTTTTTATCGACCACTTCACCACGAATGAGCTGAACCAAACTTTTACTATCATCTCGGTCGATAACGGTTCGCTCTTCAACACCAAAGGACTTGGGGATGCGACGCATGATTTGCAGGCAAAAGTGGTGAAAGGTCCCTGCCGTAATATTCTTGGTGGCAGGCCCCAAATCTTTCTCAAGACGTACAAGCATCTCTTTAGCTGCGCGGCGAGTAAAGGTCAGCATTAACAAGCGCCCAATGGGAGTGCCTTGCTTAACCAAGTAAAGCACTCGGCCAATAATGGTTCGGGTTTTTCCGGTACCTGCACCGGCCAGAATTAACAGGTGTTTGGCATCCCCTTGGTAATGGGCAGCAGCGGATTGTTCGTTGTTTAGTTTCATAGCCAGCATTATACTGGGGAAAGTACATTAGATCCTCCATATATCCACCGTGAATGCTCCAAAAAAGGTTCAATCATGCCATATCGTCAAAGTCTTATTCTTATTGGAATGCCCGGAGCCGGGAAAAGCACGTTAGGGATACTGTTAGCAAAGGAGCTAAGGTTAGATTTTTTGGATACTGATGTGGCAATTCAAGTGCAAGAGGACAAGAGCTTACAGGATATTCTAGAGCAGCAAGGTTATTTGGCATTGAGGGAGGTTGAAGAGCAAGTGTTGCTGGCAACCGAATGCCACCAAAAGGTTATCGCAACTGGAGGGAGTGCGGTATACAGCAAAAAAGGCATGGAATACCTTAAGTCCTGTGGCCCAGTGGTATATCTTGAGGTCCCACTCGAAGAGCTTCGCCGACGTATCCATAACTATGAAACGCGGGGTATTGCGCGCCGGCCGGAGCAGAGTTTTGAAGACTTATTTGAGGAGCGTCAGTTACTGTATCGCCAGTATGCCGATGTCACGGTAGATTGTGATGTGATGGGGCCGGGAGAGGTAGTGGAAGCGGTGATAGATGGGGCGAAAAAGTTATAACTTATAGTCAAAAATCGTGATGTAGGAATATGTACATAGTATCTTAGCGGTTACTGGCGGTCACAAGTCCCTCGGCTACACTTAGGATGAAGTGAGCAATATAAGATCAGTTAAAG
>CAJXXT010000019.1 GCA_913063495.1 uncultured Gammaproteobacteria bacterium
TATTGTATGTGAAATTTCATTTTTGTCACGGCATCAAGGAATGAAAGCACGTATACTGCTGTCCTATTTACCCTATCTTTAGAATAGAAATAAGAGGTGTTGTTGTTCTGTGGCGCGATCAAGTGATAAGTCAACCGATAAAAAAACCAAACCTGTGAAGAAACCCGCTAAAAAGCCAGCTGTAGGTAAGAAACCGGCTGCAAAAAAACCAGTAACTAAGAAAGCGGTAACTAAGAAGCCAGGAGCGAAGAAAGCAGGAGTGAAGAAAGCTGGGGTCAAGAAAACAGGGGTCAAGAAAGCAGAAACACCAAAAAAAACCTCAAGTAGCAAGAAAGCGACGGCTACAAAAACGACAGCAAAAACACCTGGAAAGAAGGCTCCGACAAAATCGCCCTCTAGAGCCAAGCCTAAAGTTGGATCAAAAACGGCATCAAAAGTAGCAACTACCCCCAAAAAAGCATCAGCTAAGAAGGTTGCTGCAAAAAAAGCCCCTCCCAAGAAACTAGCAACAAAGCCTACCTCTAAAAAGAAAGGTTTGCTGTTGCGGTTATTTATCGTGTTTGTTGTGATTGTTGGAGGCGTGGTTATCTATGCTGATGCGATTATAACGTCTAAATTTGACGGTAAGCGTTGGTCTATTCCAGCGAAAGTATATAGCCGAGCTCTTGAGTTGTTTGATGGCGCAGAATTGTCGGTGGATCAATTACGCAGAGAGTTACAGTGGTTAAATTATCGAGAGAGTTTTGGCGATATAAAGCGCGGAAGTTTTCGCCAACGAGGAGATTCGTTTGAGATCTCGTCCCGAGGATTTGATTTTTGGGACGGTCGGGAGTCTGCGCATTATGTCTCGTTATCTATTCGAAATAATAAGATAAGAAGGCTCGAAGTTGATGGCCAACGAAACGAGGTGGTTCGTTTAGAGCCGGTGTTAATAGGTGGTATTTACCCAGCTCATAATGAAGATCGTGTATTGGTGTCGTTTGATCAGGTTCCCCCGAAATTAGTACATGCGTTGTTAGCCGTAGAGGATCGGGATTTTTACGATCATTGGGGAGTCTCTATTCGGGGTATTGCGCGAGCGCTATGGACGAATGTTAAAACGGGAGCCGTTAAGCAGGGAGGCAGCACATTAACCCAGCAGTTGGTAAAGAATTTCTATTTGACTAGCGAGAGAACGTTAACGCGAAAAGCGACAGAAGCGGCAATGTCATTGTTATTAGAAATGCATTATGACAAAGACGATATCCTTGAAGCTTATATGAACGAGGTTTACCTGGGGCAGTCGGGAAAGCGAGCCATTCATGGTTTTGGGCTAGCGGGGTTGTTCTATTTTGGTCAACCTTTACGTGAATTAGAAATGCACCAATTGGCGTTATTGGTTGGTTTGGTAAAAGGTGCGTCTTGGTATGACCCCAGGCGGCACCCAAAGCGAGCGATGGGGAGGCGAAATCAGGTGTTGTCCCTGATGTTTGAGCAGGGTTATATCAGTGAAGATCAGAAGAAAAGGGTGAGTGATCGCCCGCTTGATGTTATTGAAAAACCAATGTACGAAGATGAAAAATATCCAGCGTTTCTTGATTTGGTAAAACGTCAGTTACGTCGAGACTATCATGATGAAGATTTAAAAAGTGAAGGGTTGAGAGTATTCACTACGTTAGACCCGGGTGTGCAAGAATCCTTAGAGCGCAGTTTTTCTGATACGTTTTCGAGCATTGACCAACAATATGGAAAGCAGGTTAAAGGTAAGCATAATGCCGCGTTGCAAGGTGCAGGTATATTTACTCACTCGAATACAGGGGAGGTTGTTGCCATTGTTGGGGATAGACGTCCTCGGTATAAAGGCTTTAATCGAGCGCTAGATGCTTATCGCCCGGTGGGCTCATTAATGAAACCCGCGGTTTATTTAAGCGCTATTGAACAGGGCTATCATTTGGGGAGCATGTTGGATGACAACCCTGTAACTATACCTTTGCCAGCAGGCAATGAATGGGCCCCCAAAAATTTCGATAAACAGTCTCATGGAATGTTGCCACTACAGGTGGCGTTATCACGTTCATACAATCAAGCCACTGCCCGTTTAGCGATGGAAGTGGGTATCGATAATATTCTTGATGTTACGAGGCGTTTAGGCGTGAAGAAAACCTTACCCAGCGTGCCTTCGATTTCGCTTGGTGCGGTTAGCCTATCGCCCTATGAAGTGACTGAAATGTATCAAACGATAGCTGCGGGTGGTTTTAATACGCCGTTACGAACAATTCGTTTTGTACTTGATAATCAAGGCAAGCCGTTACAACGTTATGAGATTGACGTTGAGCAGCGCTTTGACTCTGGTGATATGTTTGTGTTGAGCAGCGCCTTGCAAGAAACCATTGCCAAGGGAACCGGAAAAAGTGCACTAAAATGGTTGGATCCTTCGTTGGCACTCGCGGGTAAAACCGGAACCAGCGATGATCAACGTGATAGTTGGTTTGCGGGTTATTCAGGCAACTATCTTGGCGTTGTGTGGCTAGGTTATGATGACAATTATCCTACACCATTAACTGGCGGTACAGGAGCGCTACCGGTATGGGCTAAAACCTTGACATCATTGGCCGTTGTACCGCTAGATACCCCAAAGCCTGGTAACGTTGAATGGGTGTGGTTAGATGCAGAAAAACAAGCCCGTAGCCAATCCCATTGTGATAGAGCAATTTTTATCCCAATGGTTGTGGATACTATACCTGAGCAGCAAGCAGGGTGCGGTCAAGCAGGCCGGGTTATGAACTGGTTTAACCAATGGTTTGATGATTAATTAGCGGGCAACTAATGTATAGCGTAAAAAAGTGGATTGATAAAATATGATGAAGTGGAAAGCGTTTGTTGTCGTGGGTTGTCTTTGGTTGTCGGGCTGTAGCTCCATTATTTATATTGGCCAAACCCCAGAGGAAAATAAAACGGCAGCTGAGACAGGTTTGGTTGCGGTAGATAACCTTATCGTAAGGGGGGATGAGCAGCGTCGACGAGGGCAGCTTGATATTGCTTCTGCCACTTTGGAGCGAGCCGTACGTTTAGCACCTCGCTCGCCTGATGTTTACGTCGCATTGTCACGCGTAAAGCTTGATGCTGGACAGTACTCTTCTGCAATACAGTTTGCCCAAAAAGCCCTGTCATTATTTCCATCCAAGGTTGGTTGGAAGCAGGAAAGAGCGCGAACAGAAGCGCAATGGGTGATAACTGAAGCAAAGAAAAAGCGCTAGGGCTAGGTAATACGTGTGGTCAACCATTAAGGCAATGATATGAATAGTCAAATTGTGTTACCGAGAATTCTTCAGGTTGGCGCTGGCGCGTCAACAGAGGTTGGCAGTGTTCTAAAAAATTTGGAGTGTACAAAACCCCTCATTGTCACTGACAAAATGATGATGCAGTTGGGTTATGTTGATCGTGTTCAGACACAATTATCCGCAAAAGATATTCATAGTGATATTTATGCAGATACGGTTCCTGAGCCAACGGAGGCGTCAATCCTTGCAGGTGTAGAAAAAATCAAACAAGGTGATTTTGATTCTATTATCGCCATTGGGGGTGGTAGCCCTATTGATAGCGCAAAAGCGATAGCGATTTTGGGAAAATATGGCGGAAAGATGCGAGATTATAAAGTGCCTCGTATTGTTAATGAGCCAGGTTTGCCGATTATAGCAATCCCAACAACGGCGGGTACGGGTTCAGAAGCGACACGAGCTACTGTAATTACCGATGAAACACAAGGTGAAAAGATGTTGTGTATGGGAATGGGTTTTTTGCCCGTTGCCGCATTGGTTGATTTTGAATTGACTACTAGCTTGCCTGCTCGAACGACTGCGGATACGGGGATTGATGCATTAACCCACGCGATGGAAGCTTATGTCTCTAAAAAAGCCAACCCCTATACGGATAGTCAGGCACTGCAAGCCATGGGGTTACTTGCTCCTAATTTACGCAAAGTATATTGTGATGGCGCGGATAAAGAGGCAAGAGAAGCAATGATGTTAGGGGCAACTTTGGCTGGTATTGCTTTTTCGAATGCATCCGTAGCGTTAGTACACGGAATGAGTCGGCCTATAGGTGCTTTTTTTCATGTGCCTCATGGGTTATCGAATGCCATGTTATTACCCAGTGTTACTGAGTATTCTATTTCAGAATCCCCTGTTCGTTATGCCAACTGTGCACGTGCAATGAAGGTGGCTTTGCCGTCTGATTCAGATAGTATTGCAAATGAGAAATTGGTGACCGAATTAGTCGCCATTAATGATGAACTGAATGTGCCAACACTAGAAGAGTTTGGCATTGATAAAAGCGCTTATTTTGAGGCACTGGATATTATGGCTGAGCAGGCATTGGCATCGGGCTCCCCTGCAAATAATCCACGCGTTCCGTCGAAGGTAGATATCGTTGATATTTACAGAAAACTCTGGGTCTAGTGCTAAGTGCTAAGTGAAATTGTTAGAATATAATAACGGTTAAAGAATGATAAAAGGACGAATAATGAAAAAGATAATCAGTTTAATAAGCTTGTTGCTCTCGACTGTCAGCGTTGCACATGATGACTCGAATTCGGATAAAAAAGTTTTTAGCGAAGTTGTTGTGACAGAGAGTGTCTCCATGTTGCAAGGTACTGGCGGAAACATCGGTTTGCTTAAAGGTGAAGATGGCTTATTAATTATTGATGATGATTATAAAGTTAATGTAGGTGCTTTAGAGAAAGTCCTTGATAGAAAAGAGGGGAAACCTCGCTTTATTATTAATACGCATTGGCATCATGACCATACTGGCGGGAACGAGCACCTTGGAGAGTACGTTACTATCATTGCTCATGACAATGTACGTAAACGTCTGAGTACTGCCCAAGAAATCAAGTTTTTTGGTATGAAAATACAAGCCAGTGAAAAACCAGCTTTGCCCGTCGTAACATTTGATTCGTCGTTGTCACTGCATTTTAATGGTCAGGAACTAAAGGTTGTGCATTACCCAAATGGCCATACGGACGGTGATAGCATTGTGATGATTCAGCCGGCGAACGTTGTTCATATGGGGGATCACTTCTTTTCTGGCAAGTTTCCTTTTGTTGATTCAGAAAGCGGCGGTGATGTGATGGGAATGATTAAGAATATTAAAACGGTCATTACTACGCTTAATTCCGAGGTTAAAGTGATTCCTGGTCATGGGCCATTATCCACGCTGACGGATCTTAAAGATTACAGCCATATGCTAGAAACCACCTCAGCGATTGTAAAAGAAGCGCTTGATGAAGGGATGTCGTTACAACAAATTCAGGCCAAAGGTTTTCCTGGACGATGGAAAAGTTGGGGAGAAGGTTTTATCGATGAGAAAAAGTGGATAAAAATGGTGTATATAAGTTTGAAAGCTGGAGAGCATTCGTGATTTAGTGTGTCTTTAGGTTCAGTCGCAAACCGGCTTGGTCGAAAACCTAATATTTGTCGTTAATGGTATCGAGGCGATTTTCGGCATACGCAGCTAAAGCGTAGAATTGCTCTGCCGGTGATAGGGTGCAGACCAAATTCTTTTTCATTTGCCCTATCGGTAAGTCACATATACCAGCTGTGCTACAGTTGTATAAGGCTTCAATTAGGCGATTTAACGCAACAGGTTTTTATTCAATAGGAAATAGACGATGTCTAACAAAAAAACACTGACACCAGGGGATGCTTTCTTTTTGTTAATTGAAAGTGATAAAACACCTAGTCAAATCGGTGTTTTGGTCAGGATGAAACTACCTAAAGGAAAGGATAAAACCTTTATTGTAGAATTGATTGAAGGCTTCCGAAAATATCAGCCCACCGACGAGCCTTATAATTTGAAATTGGCTAAGCGGTCACCCACTAGCCCCATGTACTCGTGGGAAAAAGTGGACAATGTCGATATCGATTATCATTTGCGACATTCTGCTCTCCCTCAACCGGGCGGCGAGCGGGAACTGGCGGTACTAATATCCAGGCTTCACAGCATTCCGCTGGATCATGGTAGGCCTATGTGGGAGCTCCATGTGATAGAGGGTCTTGAAGACGACTGCTTCGCAATCTATGCAAAGATGCATCATGCCTTGATAGACGGAGTAGCTGGCTCGCGATTAATGGCCCATTGGGCGCAACAAACTGAACCTGAAGTTGTCCCTGACTTCTTACCTTTTTGGGCAACGCCATTACCGCAAAAAAACAATTCGACAAAAGACAATTCAGAAAAACAATTATCAAACAAAGAAAGCTTAGTGTTTCAATGCACCGCTGCAATTAAGTCAGTTGCGATTGTTTTACAAGCGGTTTGGAAAAGTATTGTAGGGCAGCGGAGTAAAAACAATACAGGCCTTGTAGCGCCTTACAGTGCCCCCAACTCAATTTTGAATACTGCTGTAGGGCCTCAGCGTCGCGTCAGTACTGTTGAATTCAGTACTGAGCGTCTAATAGCCGTCGGCAAACAACACGGTGGTACTTTAAATGATGTCGTTATGGCTATCTGCGGTGGTGCGCTTCGACGTTATCTTTCCGAACTGGATGAATTACCCGAAACCTCACTGATAGCGCAAGTACCTGTTTCATTCCGCCCCAAAGATGAAGTAGGTGGTGGCAACGCCATTGGAGCACTGCTCGCCTCTTTAGGAACCGATGAAGAAGATACGTTGACACGCTTTAATAAAGTCATCGCGTCAATGTCAGCCGGGAAAGCGCTGCTATCAGGGATGAACGCTAAACAAATCACAACCTATAGTGCTTTAATGACTTTGCCTTTCGTCATTGGGCAAATGACCAAAATTGGCAATCGCCGCCGCAACCCTATGTACAACGTGGTGATCTCAAATGTGCCAGGTCCGCGTGAAACACGCTATTTGAACGGGGCTGAACTTTTCAGCGTGCACCCTGTTTCGTTCGTGATGCAAGGCCAGGCGTTGAATATCACACTGTATACATACGCAGATAAAATCACCTTTGTATTTACTGCTTGCCGGGAATCGCTATCCAGTGTTCAGCATCTAGTTGGACACACGACTGATGCTCTCGATGATTTGGAACAAGCTCTCGGCATGAAACCTTAGCTAGTCTAGGTTTGCTCCTGGCCGAATGAAGCGTGTAAAGTGTTGAAATGCCTGAAAATATTGCATGCTCGAAATTACGTGAAGTACACTGTTATGTACTTTAGAGAGTTCGCATTAAATTAGAATATGAGTAAATCTGATAAATTATTTATTCTAGCTGTTCTCATATACGCTGGGTATTTTGTACTGCAAGAAATCACTGGTTGTAAAGCAGATGATGGATTAATGAGTTTTCATGGAAGGTGCGATATTCGTAGTTTAGATATTGCTCAATTGCTAAGGTATTACGCCATTGCATGTATGATAGCCATTCCATTAATTCTGGTTTACCCATTTATCATGGTTTATAAGTTTATTAAATATGTCGCTAACAAGTGTTTAAAAACGTGAAATATGCACATAACAAGCGCCTGCACATGACCTCCGGCAAGTGAAGCGGGCGTTATGTGACAATCAAACTAATCAATAGGAAAAGTTGATATGAAAGCAAATGGTAAATGTCTTTGCGGTTCGGTAGAACTAGAAGCGGAGCTATCCTCTACTGAAGCAGCTGCGTGTCATTGTAGTATGTGTAGAAATTGGTCTGGAGGCCCGATGATGGCCGTTGAGTGTGGTGACTCTTTGAAAGTATCAGATGAAGCTTCGGTCATTAGGTATCAATCATCTGAGTGGGCAGAAAGAGGTTTTTGTGCGAGGTGTGGAACCCATTTGTTCTATTTTCTAAAGCCGGCCAATCAGTACCACATTCCAGCAGGCTTATTGGATACTGAAGCAGAGTACAAATTTAGTCATCAGATTTTCATTGATGAAAAACCTGATTACTACAATTTTTCAAATGAAACTCAAAACATGACGGGTGCCGAAGTGTTTGCACATTTCGAGAGTGAGCAGTAAGCACATAACAAGCGCAGTAAATGCGACCGCAAAAAACACGATGCCGACGTTCGTACTAGTGACCGTTCTGTAGGATATTTACCTTAGCATCGGGGTGGATTGATTGCAGTTTTAGTACAATAAATAGTATATATACTAAAATCCTAATGTCCCTTTAGCCCAACTTTTCGAGCTGGTTTCTAGCTGAGCGAAGCAATACCTTTGAATACAGCAAGTGAAACCCGATTGTAGTTCTAAAAAATAAATTTAGGCTTGTAGCGCCTTCACCCTGCTGCCGCATTCTATGGACACCAGTGCCGAAGTGAAGGCGAGTTTTACCCGTTGAGGGGTAGCTAACCATTAGCCAAGAGCATGTACGGTCATAAAAATCAGGGAGTAAAATTTCATTATCCCGACGTTCAGCGACACTCCATACAGCGAATTCGCTAATTTCACCGGTAGCGAGCTTCTCAACTTGATCAGCACTGGAAGGCTTACCAATAAATTTCAAGATAAATCGTTCAACCTTCATTACTCGGGATGAGTAGAAAGCCCTTATGTATTCGGAAAGGTCAACACTGTCAGCTATATCCGTGTAAAAAGCGTCAGCATACTCACCGCGCTCGACGTGACCGTGAAGCAATGCACTGGAGGGTATTTCTGTTGCTTGGATGGTCATTAAATTCACCTAGTAAAATGGGTGGTGCTAGATTTTATTGTAAGCCCCCTGTTACAGGGGGCATGTAGTGAGCTCGAATTAGGGTGTTTCTGATGTTACTTCGGTATTTCGAACCCATTTTTCAATTTGATAATTACGGTTATAGGATGTGCCCGCATCGCTTACGAGGTAAAAGTGGCTATCTTTGGTTATAAAGGCGTTTGTTAAGTTTCTCGATACAGTATCACTTTCTTGTTGGATTATTAATTCACCATTTTCAGTATTAAATGCGCGAATATATTCATCGTTAATCAAAGCAACGAGCCCATCATTAGCACTAACGTAGGAGGCCCCTGCTTGGTTAACGACAATGGATTGATGCCATAATTCATTTCCATCTGGTGTGAGTTTAGTAAGATATAGTTTGTAGGTGACAACCTCACAAAAAGGACAGGGTACGGCGAAATCTTGGCGACTAGATGAATGGGCCAAGTAATAGTTGCCATTGGCGTCAACGGTTATTCCTTCTGACTCAACATTCAACTTGTAGTCAGTAGACACCGCTGGCAAGTGGTATTCCCACGCAATGGCTCCGTTGGTGGTAAATGCATAAGTGGCCGCTGCCGTAGGGGGGATAAAGGTAGGCGTTACCTGTTTGCTGATAGTGGTGTGCATAACAGCGCGATCGCTTTGATCGATAAACAACGTTTGTATCGATGGCATTAAATCTCCGTCACTTGGCACAGAAAATTGCCATTGCTGGTTCCCTTCACTGTCAAACTGCGTTAGTGAGGGGCCGCTGCCCAAAGCGTAGGCTAGATAACTATTACCCATTGAATCTACCGCAAAATGGGTATCCCAGCAGGTACAATTCTCACGGAATTGTTTGTTCCACAGAATATTCCCTGTAGCGTCGACCTTGCTTAAACTAAAGTCGACAAAATTGTTGGCACCATCCTGGATATAATTTTTCGTATACACATAGGATTGATCATTATCATCGCGACCAACCTTGATCTCTGAGAATGCCTGCTCGTCAAGAGTTGTGCTCCATAGTTCTTCACCAAGGGGTGAATATTTTGCCACAACAGGCTGGCTGTACTTTGGGTAGTTGTTTTCCAAATGAATTACCCCTCCAGCAACAATATAACCACCTACAGCGCTCTCAATAATCGCGTCATAACCAACGTCTTTTTTTTCATTGGCTTGCCAGAGAATGTTTCCTTCCAGGTCATAGGCGGTTAACAAGCTCTTCACTTGTTCGTTATCCTTCTGAAGGCCAGCAAAAACCAACTCATTTGAGCTGTTGAGTATGCTTTCGGTTGAATATGGGGATTCTGTTTCAGGGTTTGTGACTACCCATTCATTTGTGGCGCCTTCTTTATTCTCGCTACCACATGCTGTTAGTAAAACGCTGAGTAGTACCGAAGTAATTAGCAACGAGTAACGTTTGCTTGGTCGTATCATTATAACAATGTCCTTTGTTTTGATTCCGATTGAGTATGAATTATGCGGGCGGGATTCTAGTGGAATCGGCATTAACGAACCATGTTTTGTTCGTTAATATTCAAAAAATGTGAAAGCAACCTCTTTAATTGTGCCCCAATCAGAATCATTTAGTCCTGGATAATGAAGCAGCTGAACGCAGCCTCAATTCATAACCAATGATGCTTCACTTTCGAAGCATCAATTTAACCGCCATGGGCATGATCAGGTAGGAAATAATAGGCACGATAATAGCGATGGTAACAACCACATTCAGTAGCTTATTGGCTGGTAGATAAGGTGCGATAAGTTCAGGAATAAAATACACCAGAGGAACCAGGGCCAAAAAGGTAATAAAGGCCATGATGTGTTTATTGGGTTTTGCCGAGTGGGACATATTGATACCTCGCAATGAAAGTTTATTGCTCATGACAATGTGCAATAAACGTTATGACAATTACTGATTCTGGCCGTTAGCTTGTAAGAAACTATTGTAGACCCAGCGATAAGACGTATGGTCTCCCAATACACCACCCAGTTCCATGCCTTTTTTACTGCGCCAATCATCCATGACCTCGGCCAGTACGGAAGCCCAGGTCGCGACTTTGATTCCAGCTTGTGTCATACGGGCGATTGAGGCTTCGGCTACGGCCTTGTTCCAGGTGCCGGAAGCATCGACGACCGCATAAACATCGTAGCCTTCTGCTACGGCAGAGAGTGCTGGGAACATCAGGCACACATCGGTAACTACGCCTGCCATGATGATTTTTTTACGCCCTGTGGCTTCAATGGCTTGTTTAAACGCAGGGTTTTTCCAGGCATTGATTTCACCGGGGCGTTCGATTACCTTGTCGCCCAGAATCTCCAAGATCTCCGGCATGATGGGGCCGTTCGGACCTTCGGGCATGCTGGCGGTCACTACGGTAGGCAAGTTCACGGTTGCTCTCCAGTTTTTCGTTTTATCGGGGTTTCGGTTTAGATCTGGCTAATATTTTCATGTCTGACGCTCTCTTATTTGATGAACTCACGTTGTTCTGTGGTTGATCTGTCGTTGTCTTTTAGTTGATAAGTTCATCATAGTCACGAGTGACTGTCTGATATATAGTCACTTATCAAAAACAAAATCTCATTTTCAACAACAATGAAAATGCTGGCTTACGACTATCCAGCCGATGGGAGCAAACACATGCCCTTATTAAACGATTTGAACGATATGATGGTGTTTCTCGCGGTGGTAGAAGCCGGCAGTTTCACCTTGGCTGCTGAGCGCATAGGTATGCCTAAGGCTAATGTCAGTCGTAAGGTGTCTCGTCTGGAGAAACAGCTGGGGGTTACCTTATTGGAACGCTCCACCCGTAAACAACACCTGACAGAAGCCGGTCAGCGCTATTTATCTCACTGTAAACGCATACATGAAGAGGTCGATCTGGCCGAGGCCTCGGTATCGGAAGTGCTGAATTCTTTAAGCGGCCCTATACGTATTGGTGCTTCGGTGACCATAGGCCAGCAAATTCTCAGGCTAGCCCTTAGCCAATTTATGCATGACTATGGTGATATCCAGGTGCAATTGAATTTGGTGAATCGCCGTGTGGATCTTATCGAAGAGGGGTTTGATTTGTTGATCAGGGTTGGTCAGCTGGAAGATTCTCGCTTGATATGCAAGCGACTTGGATCGGCAAAACGCCGAATTTACGCCAGCCCAGGCTATGTAAAACGCCATGGCGCTATCGATAGCGTGGCAATGCTTTGTCATTGCAATTTTTTGTTGATGAGCAGCGTACACAGCGATGGTAAGTGTCTGTTGCAGGCAGGGGATGAGCAACGGGAGCTCAGCATCACACCTCACCTGTTAGTGGATGATTTCTCCATATTGTATAACGCCGTGCTGGATGGTGTGGGGGTCGCGATTTTGCCTGACTATATGTGTGAGGAGGGAATTAATAACGGAGAGTTGATTAATATCCTGCCCGAATGGGGTATGGCGGATATTGATATATATGCCTTATATCCACAACACAGGGCTAATATCCCCAAAGTGGCTGCCTTCCTGGATTTTATTGTCGACTTATTTAAGCAGCGCTTGCATCATCATGAGCACTCTGCGCTTCTTTAATAAAGCCACCGGCAGAAATGGCAAACCAGGTTTAGTCAATCTCGACAAAAGTGGAACCAACAAAGCAGGCATAAATCAGTTCAACAAGGGTAGTAACCAGCGGGTGAAAATTCGACAATGCAAATACCTTAACAACATTGTTGAACAAGATCATCAGTGAGTAAAACGGATTACTCGGTCGATGTTAGGATTTAAAAGCTTCCATTCAGCACAAAGTACACTGGCTGGAGTTGAGCTTGTAGCGGTGCTTTTTACGTCAATTATGAGAATTGCGATGGAATCAAAGTAAGGGGCAGTCGATAAAGAGGGAGATACGATTGATTTCCTTCTCACTGCTAAGCGAGCCAATCGGAACTATTTAGTCCTGGGTTTCAATCATCCAGCTATATTTAACCCTATCGGTATGCACACCACCGACAGAATAATTCTGCTCTAGAAATGTGATACCTCTACCCTCTGTTATACGCACAATGGTACTGGCTCGAGTACCATAAGCAGGGCTTTTTATAAATAACGGGGAGAGCATTTTTTCTAAATTCATTCCAATGCCGGTATTAGGTAAGGACTTATCGTCGGCTTGATTATCGTTTTGAAGCAGCCCAAGTAACGTTACTTCAATATCTGCAATCTCATCTGGTTCATCTGGTTCATTACCAGAAGCTTGCTCGATAGCCTCTATCAACCCTTTAACCCCAGTACTTACTTTCGGCCATTCTGTATTGAGTAAATGATTACTTAATCCATAAACACCAGGTTCAAGTCGCTGCGGTGGTTTATTGCTTCGATTGGAATAATAAAACAATGATTTTGTATCACCGACTAATAAGTTAAACCCTGCGTATTGCTCATGAACCTCTTCTAGTTGTGCCAGGGAGTCTTCTGGTGTGTCGCTGCCTTTCAAAAAATAAGCCGCTAGCTGTCCTCGGGATCGCGGGTATTCATCGCTATCGGTGCTACGAAAGTTGGTAACCGCTGCGAACCGACCATCACGCGTAACGCCTAACCATGTTCCATGCTGTTCAAGGTCTCTTCCTGCCAATAGATTATTCTCGTCGCTCCAAAAGTGTGCTGCTTTGGAGGGGCGTTGATAAAACTCATCACGGTTAGCCGCAACAATTAGTCTATTGATTGAATCTGGATTCCACGCAAATAGTATCAAACACATAAATCACTCTTGCTTTGCGATTAGGGTTGTTGGATGCGAAGGAGCCGTTAGCTGTGTTCTACATCAAAAAGCTCTTGTGTCTCTCTGCATCGTTTATGAAGATACCAATACAAATCATCGTCAGTTTTGGCATCTTCTAATATCCAATCAGTTAAACATTCCAGTGTATAACTTATGGTGAATCCATCTGACCACATCTGGTGAAGTTTTTTGCTGTTTTTTCGGCATTGCTCTTGAGCCACTGCTTGAGGTAATTTTAAATCGCGCCCTATGCCAACTAAAACTTTTTTTTCAAATACGTGTTTTTCAATAATGTCATTGGAGAATAATGCGTTATACATTCTTAATGGCTTGCCTTGTTAGAAATAAATAGGGGTGTAAGGTATTAGTAGGTTATAGCTGAGCAAAAACCTTCTCAACGGCCTCTAGTGTTTTATCGAGTTCTTCTTGTGTGTGTGCGGCTGAGACAAAACCCGCTTCATAGGCGCTAGGAGCGAGGTAAATACCTTCTTCAAGCATCAAGTGATAAAATTTCTGGAAGCGTTCAATGTCACATTGTGTGACCTGTTCAAATCGACTAACGGTTTCTTCTTCTGAGAAAAAGAATCCAAACATGCCGCCAATTTGATTGGTAGTTAGTGGGATGCCTGCCGTTTTGGCGCGTGTTTTAAATCCATCCATTAGGTACTGTGCTTTTTCTGAGAGCTTGTCATAAAACCCGGGTTCTGTGACAGCATTTAGCATGGTTAATCCTGCGGCCATGGCTACTGGATTGCCAGACAGCGTACCGGCTTGATAGACGGGGCCAACAGGGGCGATGTAATCCATGATTTCTTTTTTGCCACCAAAGGCACCAACGGGCATGCCGCCACCAATGACTTTTCCTAAGGTAGTGAGGTCAGGTTTTACGTTATAAACACTTTGTACGCCACCTAAAGCAACACGAAACCCTGTCATGACTTCATCAAAGATTAATACTGTCCCGTACTCATCACATACGCTACGCAAACCTTCAAGAAAACCTTCTTCTGGAGGAATGCAGTTCATGTTTCCGGCGACGGGCTCAACAATGATGCACGCAATTTCGTTGCCTGATTCTGCAAAGGCCGCTTTTACTGATTCCAAATTATTAAACGTTAATGTGACAGTATGCTCCGCGACGCTATCGGGAACGCCTGGTGAGCTAGGTACACCTAACGTGAGTGCACCAGAGCCTGCTTTTACTAACAGTGCGTCGGCATGTCCGTGATAACAGCCTTCGAACTTTACGATTTTATCGCGGCCAGTGTAACCACGGGCTAAACGAATTGCGGTCATGGTGGCTTCGGTGCCAGAGTTCACCATTCGAACCATGTCGATATTATCCATGATGTCGCAAACTTTATCCGCCATATCAATTTCAATGGCGGTGGGTGCACCAAACCCTAAGCTTTTCGCCGCTTGCTCTTGCACTGCTTTGATGACTCCGGGGTGGCCGTGACCTAAAATCATTGGCCCCCAGGAACCAACATAATCAATGTAACGTTTATCATCTTCATCAATTAGGAATGGGCCTTCCGCTGCTTTAAAAAATATGGGAGAGCCACCCACACCGTTAAAGGCTCGAACTGGACTGTTAACGCCACCAGGAATATGTTTTTGGGCGGCAGCAAAAAGGGTTTCAGATCGGGTCATAGTGTGGTTGTCCAAATTGTCAGGTGTCAATATTTAGGAATGTATGTGTGGGTATGCTTATGTGTATTGCTTAAACACATCATAGTAAGCGTTGCAGCGCGACGTAATGTTGCTTGTGATGTTAGCGGGTTTGAAGATGTCTTCAATGACCGCGAGCATAGAGAAGCCTGCTTCTAGTAACTCGTCTGCTTTGCTTAGCGTTATGCCTCCAATTGCGACGGCTGGCACGTTAAGTTTGGCGAGGCCGCTGCGTATTGTCTGCAAATCAGCGGCTTCAGCGTTGGGTTTAGTGGTGGAGCTGTAGAAGCGGCCAAAAGCGACATAATTTGCGCCATCGGCAACGGCTTTGTGGGCTAAATCCAATGAGCCGTGGCAAGTGGCGCCGATAATAACATTGTTGCCGAGTAGCTGGCGAGCACTGTGTATATTTGCGTCAGTCACACCGAGGTGTACGCCATCAGCATTGACCTCCATGCAAAGCTCAACATCATCATTAATGATAAAAGTGCATTGATACTGTGCACATAAAGCCTTTAACGCCAGGGCTTCTTCTCGTCTTTTTTTTGTGTCGGTGGTTTTGTCTCGATATTGGAGGACGCTAACCCCTCCTTGCAAGGCGAGCTCTGCGCGCTCAATCAAATAGGGGGAGGGGGTTAGATGATTGTCGGTAATAGCGTAAAGGCCATGCAGGCGCATGAAGGGAGTTCTCCGCAAAGATAGCTTGGTGTCTGGATTGGGTCAAATCGGTTGGGTCAAATCAGCCAGACAATAGCGGCGGATGATACGCGATTAATGCATTTTCTTCCAAGGTTGAGCGAGACCTTGATCGGACCAATAGTAGCGGTTTGGTATCATTTGCCCCATTCCTAAATGCCTTGCATGTTGAATGGTGTTGTTCGTGTATTGTTGCGCCTCTTTAACGGCTACCTCAACGGGATTGTTATGTGCCATAAACCCTGCAATAGCAGAGGCTAGCGTACAGCCGGTACCATGAAATTCACCCTCCCGTCTGTCCCAAGATTGTTCACTTAGGCATTGGCGTTGTCCCCATAAACGATTGGTGATTTTGGGGCTGGGCTCATGACCGCCAGTGATGAGAACATAGCGACAATCATCATCCATTAAGCCTTGAGCGCAGGCGTCCAAAGAGTCGGCATCAGGGTATAGTGTTCTCGCTTCTATTGAGTTGGGTGTGATTATGGTGCAATAAGGGACTAATAAATGTCGAATAGCGTCGATTAACGCTGCTTCGCTCAGGTTGCCACCCCCCCCCGCTTTGAGAACTGGGTCTAAGATGACGGGTGTTTGGGGGTAGTCTTGTAAGATGGTGTGGATCGCTTCAACATTTTCAACACTTCCGATCATACCAATTTTAAACGCAGCGATAGGCATGTCTTCTAATATTACCCGAGCTTGCTCTATCAATAACGTCGGATCCGACGGGGCAAAGTCTTTTACACTAACACTGTCTTGGGCGGTTAGCGCGGTAATAATGGGTGTGCAATGGCACCCCAAACTATTGAGTGTTTCAATGTCTGCCTGAATCCCTGCACCGCCGCTAGGATCATGGCCAGAAAAAGACATGACGATAGGGGGTGTCGTCTGTTCTAATGAAGCCATTCGAATTACTCCTTTCTTTATTTATATACGTATCATAGCTTATGCAAAATCAAAGTCACAAAAACTCTTCGTTACATGCTTCGTCGATACCGTTATCAGCAGCGACTTCATCTGCTGAAGCTCTGTCAACAGAAGCTCCGTCAACAAAAGGGCTTTCTATTCTTGTTCCCATATTTCAGTTCTTGGCACCTTATAAGGCTCGCGTTGTTGCGGCAATGATAGCCTTGGTTTTTACCGCAGGCATGTCGCTGTCTATAGGCCAAGGGTTGCGGCTGATGATTGATGATGGGTTTAGTGCGAATTCGCCTGAGCTGTTAGATCGTGCTGTGCTGATATTTTTGGGTTTGGTGGTGTGTTTGGCCGCGGGCTCTTATAGCCGGTTTTACTTGGTTTCTTGGTTGGGTGAGCGAGTGGTCGCGGATATTCGTAAAGCAATTTTTGATCATTTAGTGCAACTGCATCCAGGTTTTTTTGAGACGCAGCGTAGCGGTGATATCCAATCCAGAATAACAACGGATACCACATTGCTGCAAACGGTGATTGGCTCATCGTTATCCATGGCGTTGCGTAACACGTTGTTATTTATTGGTGGGTTTGTCTGGTTGTTTATCACCAATGTGAAGTTAAGTTTAATTGTTTTTGCGGTGGTGCCCTTTGTGGTGATGCCGATAGTGATATTTGGGCGACGGGTTCGACGTCTAGCGCGATCGAGTCAGGATCGGGTGGGGGATGTAGGCTCTTATGTAGGTGAAACGGTTCACCATATTAAAACGGTTCAAGCTTATAACCATCAAATAGAAGATATGCGTCTATTTGGTTTGCATGTTGAAAGTGCATTTGATGTTGCCAAAAAACGTGTGTCTCAACGGGCAATGTTAATGGGAGTGGTAATATTGCTGGTGATGGGAGCTGTTGGCGCCATGATGTGGGTCGGTGGTCATGACGTGCTAGAGGGACGGATTTCTGGTGGTGAACTTGCTGCTTTTGTTTTTTATGCGGTGATTGTTGGTATGTCGGTTGGTGCTATTAGTGAAGTGATAGGCGATTTACAGCGAGCAGCGGGAGCGGCTGAGCGAATCCTTGAGTTGTTAGCAACGGAAAATGACCTTGTTGTGCCTGAATCACCTTTGGTGTTACCTAGTCCTTTGCGTGGAGACTTATTAATTGATCACTTATCTTTTCACTATATGACCCGAAAAGAACAGTGGGTTATCGATGATTTGTCATTGAAGGTAGAGGCGGGCACTGTATGTGCGCTAGTGGGGTCGTCGGGAGCAGGAAAAACAACCTTGTTTGATTTGTTGTTACGTTTTTACGATCCGCAGAAAGGTGCGATATCGCTGGATTCGATTCCTATTGAGCAGGTCGACCTATTATCCCTACGAGCTCAAATAGGCTTGGTTTCACAAAAGCCTGCGTTATTTACGGGATCCATTAGAGACAATATCGCTTATGGCTCGGGGGAGGTGAAGCAGGGTGCCATCATCAATGCCGCCAAAGCAGCATATGCCCATGATTTTATTGAACAGCTTCCAGATGGCTACGATACGTTATTAGGAGAACATGGCGTGGGGTTGTCCGGTGGGCAGCAGCAACGAATAGCGATCGCTCGAGCGGTGTTAAAAGACCCTAAAATATTACTATTAGATGAGGCGACAAGCGCTCTGGATGCGGAGAGTGAGCACCAGGTGCAAAAAGCGCTAAATGAATTGATGGAAGGTAGAACCACGCTGGTTATCGCACACCGACTGGCGACAGTATTACATGCCGATAAGATAGCGGTTCTTAATAAAGGGCGAATTGAAGCGGTAGGTACACATACTGAATTAATCGCCAGCAACCCCTTATATGAGCGTTTGGCATCACTTCAATTTAATGAATAGTGTTTTATTTCAATGGGATGTATGAGGGCGAGGGAAAAACAAGCGATCTTTGAGTGAGGTGTGTATAATGCCCCTCGAAGTCAGCGGCTCTCATTTAACCCAGACAAGAAACGAAGTGTAATATGAATACAGACGACAGAATGTTCTCTTTAGCGATAAACCCACGTTTTTGTGATACCGATGCGATGGGCCATATCAACAACACCGTCTACCCTGTATGGTTTCTTGAAGGTCGAGAGTCTGTTTTAAAAATTTTCAACCCTAACCTCGCAACCGAAGAGGTTAGCCTGGTACTTGCCAAGTTAGAAATTGAATATATTGATGAAATGTTTTTTGGTAAAGCCGTTGAAATTCGCACATTTGTATTAAGGATAGGCACCTCTTCAGTGCTTGTTGGCCAAGAGGCGTGGCAAAATGGGGAGTTGTGTTCGACAGCAACGGCGACAATGGTTAATTTTGACAAACATACGCGTAAATCTGTACCTATCCCTGGCGATGTAAAAGAACGCCTAACAAAACATGTACTTGAGACAGATGTTTAATAAATAGCCATTCTTGCCAATGGTTTTCGCAATACTGTTGGTGACTGCTCGGTACTGGCTGTTTGTTGAACAGTTGCTTACAAAAGTACATAAAACTCCAGTCTATCCCTTCCGATATTGTGTTATAAAAATGGAAACCGAATAATTCTCTGTATGAAGTCTATACTACGAGAGATGGATCTCCAGAAAGAGTGCTTGTTATTGAGGGTATAATGAAAAGAGAGCTGAAGGCCTGTCTAGAGGCAATGAAACATGCAGAGTCGTACCAAGCTTGGTCTGATGCTGCAAAAGAATACGATCAATTATCGGGTAATGACGAGTGGAAAGAGGATGATGCGTCTCCTCACTACGATTACAAGATGATCCGATTACGCTACAACGAGTTGCGAACGGCTCGTGAGCGTGGAGATGTTAACCAACTTGTATTTTTCTTTAATGAAGGCTTGCACGGCAATTTAGGCCGTATCGCAAACCCGATGCTTTACCAGCAAAGCTTTTTTGGAACCAAAAACCTTGTAACAGACTACCTTGATGAAGTTTGTGCTTGCTTGCGTTGGATCGCAAAAACAGAATTTCCTAATTTTTCATTCGTTCAAAAACTTGAGTTTTTTGAGCGAACAAGCCAAGCATTCGGTCAATCTGGATTAATGCTAAGTGGCGGAGCTGCCTTGGGCCTATTTCATCTGGGTGTTCTAAAGGCGATGTTTGATGAAGGTTTGTTACCTACGGTTGTCTCTGGCTCTAGTGCTGGGTCGATTATGGCGTCAGCATTAGCAACTCATAATGATGAAGAGCTTGAGCAGTTATTTGATCCTGAATATTTGTATCTTGAAGCATTCAGGACGGTTGGATGGCGCGGTACGTTAAAAGGCCAAGGTATATTGGACCCTGCTCAGTTAGAGTTGTGTCTTGAGCGTAATGTTAAAGACATGACGTTTGAAGAAGGTTTTAAGCACTCTGGGCGTAAAGTGAGTATTACTGTTTCTCCAGCGGATCCGCACCAAGAGTCTCGATTACTGAATGCGTTATCATCTCCACATGTACTGATTCGTAAAGCGACTTTGGCGTCTTGTGCGATACCTTATGTGTATCCTCCGGTGATGTTATGGGCGAAGAATATTGACGGTGAAAAATGCCCCTTTATTCCGTCTCGACAGTGGGTTGATGGTTCGATTAAGAACGATTTACCTGCGCAGCGTTTGGCCCGATTGTATGGTGTGAACCATACTATTGTGAGCCAGACCAACCCTCATGTAGCACCTTTCATCTCTCAGAAACATAAAGAGAAAAAGATGATGGGGTACATTACGGATATGGTTGTTACTAATACCCGTTACAATGTTTCTCAGGCGTTTGAGTACCTGACCAACAAAGTATCTAACCTGCAGTTGGCGTTATTGTTAGATAAAGCGCATTCGATTGTAAATCAAACGTATGTAGGCGATGTTAATATTGTGCCTCCTCGACGCCCTAGTAATATCTTTAAGATGATTACTAATGCGACGCCTGATATTTTGGCGGAGTACATTAAAGAAGGTACTGCAGCAACGTATCCAAAAATAGAGTCTATTCGTAACAGCACTATGATCAGCCGAACGATCAATGAGTGTTTAGACCAGCTTAAGCTTGAAGAAGAGCGTGAGCTAAAAGAATACTCACAACATCACGCAACAGCGTAATGTGTTGATCGATCACGTTATACCGGGTGTGGGCATACACCTGGTATAGCGAATTCTCTTCCCCTTTCTCCTATGATCTTCTCTGTTTTTTGGATCTTTTTCATATAGTTTTTTTTACTAAACCCTTCTTTAATGTACCTCTCCCCTATCTGTATTAGGCGTAGATCGCTTATGGTGCGCTATGCTAAATAGATGAATGAAGAACTACAAAGCTTTTACTTTTTAGGCGTAGCACTGGCAATTGGTCTGCTGATTGGTGTTGAGCGCGGTTGGAAAGAGCGTGAGGCAAAAGATGGTGAGCGTATTGCGGGTATTCGCACTTATGGCTTAATAGGCCTGCTCGGTGGCGGCACTGCGTTGTTGATGCAAAGTGCAGGGGGGCTGGTCATTGGCCTGGCTTATGTTGCCATTGCAGGTGCGCTAACGACCGTTTATGTGGTGAACTTACGTCGTGGAGATGAGGATGTGGGGATCACTAGCCTGATAACCGGGTTGGTGACATTTATGTTGGGGGCGTTGGCTGGCGTTGGAGAGGTTGTTGTTGCCGCGGCCTTTGGTGTGGTGGCAACATTATTACTAAGCCACAAACCAACGCTACATCGCTGGGTTGGGGGGTTGAAAGGCAAAGAGTTACGGGCTGGTATTAAACTATTATTGATTACGGTAGCGTTGCTGCCCGTTCTTCCTAACAAAGGGTATGGCCCCTGGGGTGCGTTGAATCCGTATGAGATTTGGTGGATGGTTGTACTGGTCGCGGTGATCTCTTTTGTGGGTTATGTTGCGATTAAAGTTGGAGGCGCAAGGCGGGGTATTATTTTTACCGGCGTGTTTGGTGGTTTGGCATCATCCACGGCCCTGACATTGCATTTTTCTCGAATGAGTCGACGAGATCCTTCTATGGCTCCCGTATTAGCAACGGGGATTTTACTTGCTTGCGGTACTATGTTTCCTCGTGTTTTGTTTGTGGTCACCCTTGTGAACCCGGAGATGTTTACGCCATTGGTGGTACCTATGTTGACGATGGCCTTGTTAACCTATCTACCGGCTATCTGGTATTGGTGCTTGCCGATTCCACATAAAACAAATAAGCGGACAAAACTTAAAAATCCTGTTGAGTTAAGAGCAGCGCTGGGGTTTGGTGTGTTGTTGGCGTTGGTGATGTTATTAAGTGTTGCGTTGCAAGATTGGTTTGGTGATGTTGCTGTTTTGGTCTTGGCGGCGGCATCGGGTATTGCTGATGTTGACCCTATTAATTTGTCATTGGCGCGAATGAGCTTAGATGACCTGGCCTTACATATTGCGGCAACCGGAGGTTTGATTGCTGCAGGTGTGAATAGTTTAGCAAAGGCAGGGATGGCGACCGCCGTTGGCGGTCGCGAGATAGGGCTTCGAGTGGGGCTGCCCTTAATTGTAAGTGCGGGCGGAGGTTTAGCTACTGCTTGGTTCTGGGTGTAGTGGTTGCTCTTGCTGCCCTTGCTTCAGAGGTTTTACATAGGCAATAAGTAATGGCAGCAACGTTAGATTTGCAAATAGTGCAGCCATCATTGCGACCCCAGTTAATAAACCGAAATACATGGTGGGAACAAAATTGGACAGCGCTAGAATGGAAAACCCTAGCGTAATGGTAACGGTGGTGTAATACATAGCGCGACCTATGGATGCGTGACTGCGGTTAATCGCTCCCCAGTAATCGTTGTCTTTATTAAATTCGTCGGTGACGCGGTGAACGTAATGAATTGAGTTATCAACACCAATACCAATACTGATCGCTGCAATCGTAATTGTCATCATATCCAAGGGGATTCCCGACCAGCCCATTAGCCCCAATATTAATGCGGCCGCAACAAGGTTGGGTATGATGGTGATTAACGCCATTTTGATATTTCGAAATAACATGATAAACATGATGAGAATGGCAAAAAATACGACACCAAGCGTCAGGATCTGTGAGTGGAAAAGGCTTTGTAGCATATTGTTATAGAGTACTAGCATCCCGGTTAAATGCAGCTGACCCTCTTCAAGTTGCATTTTATCTGTTAGCTCACGTTGGATCTTTTCTAACAGTATTTTTCGTTGTAATGATGGGTCTGATTCAAATACACGAATGGAAAATCGTAGTTGATTGCCATCTTCAGACATGTAAGGGCTGATCAGTGATTGTTTGATTTCTTGCGGTAATTTTTTATAAAGAATTGCCAATGTGAAGTCATCGGATACAACATCTTCATCAATTTGTCGCAAGGTTTCTAGTGCTGTTGCGATGGATAAGACTTTTCCGGTTTCAGTCAGGTCGTCCAGATATTTGTGAATGGCGAATACTTCGTTAAAGCGGCGGGTATTAAACCAATAACTTGTGCCTGTGATGCCTGCACCTGATTCTGAATCGAGGTCATCATCAAAATCTTCGTCCCAATCTTCATCATCTTCATCATCTTCAAATGAATCTTGTTCTTCGCTCTCATCAACGTCAAAAAAACTACTGGGAGCATCAATAATAACATCCAGCGGTGTTGTGCCTCCTAGCTTACGATCAATAAGTTCCATACCTTGGTAGATTTCAGTATTCTTTTTGAAGTAGTCAATAAAGCGGTTTTCAACCGTAAGACTATTGATGCCGATGGCACTAAATATTGCCAAAAATATAAAGAAAATGAATGTTAGGGATGCATGATCTTTAATGTAGCGTGCAAGACGGAGGGTTATTTTATCCGTTATCGCATTTTTGTTGTTTGACTCACCGGGCTGTAAAAATAACAAGGTGGCAGGGAATAGCGTAAAGACCAATAAAAAAGCAACGGATATGCCGATGGTCATCATCCAACCAAAGTCGATGATAGGTCGAATGCCACTGAATAACAGTGAGCCAAATGCAACAATCGTGGTGATTGCGGTATAAAAACACGGAGCGGCTTTTGAACGTATGGTGTCTATTATTAGTGTGTGTTGTGTCGCATCGGGGAATTGTTCTTGAAGTTCTCTATAGCGAACAATTAAGTGTATTGATAACGATAGGGTGATGATCAGTAGTAGTGAAATGAAATTCGAAGAAACCACGGTGACGGGCCAGTTAACAAATGCCAGAAAGCCAATCATAATAACGCCAGCGGCGAGGCAGGTGACCATGGGTAAGCTGACCCAGCGAAACTTACGAAAGGTGACGCTTAGAATTGCAATCATAAAACAGATAACACCGACACCAAACGTCATTAGATCATGTTGGATAAAGTCTGTTGAATCTGATGCAATCATTGGAACACCACCGAGGTGGATGTTGGATTTTTGTCGGTAGGTTTTTATGATGTTACGAATAGAGGCAATGTCGTTTTTTTGATTCTGTTGATTGATGCTGTTATGGACGTCATATTCTTGTGAAACACGCTCTAATGTCTTCTGCTCACTGGGTAATAGGGTATTGTTAAGTTTTTTCTCTCGTAACGTATTACGTTGCTCTAATAAGAGGTGCAAGGTCTCATCGCGGAGGAATTGAATTTGTAACGCCGTTGTTTTACCGTCGGGACTAATAATGAGGTTGCGGTACAGTGCGCTGGTAACAAATTCTTTTTTGGCAAGTGCAATGTCTACTTCTGAGCTTTCGAGGTTTATGATGCCTTTTTGTAGCTCGTTTAAGGTGACGGGTGGGCTTTGTATAAGGGGAACATCAAGCAAACTGGTTACTGATTTAATTCGCGCTAGCGCTGACAGCTCGCTTTTGAGTGATCGTAAATGGTTGAGCGCGTCTGTGCCGAAAAGACCGTCCTTAAAGGCGACATCAGATGGGGTATAGGTGAGAATAAGACTGTCGTCTGACCCATAACGGGCGCGAATAACGCGGTAATACTCCAAAGCTGAGTCGTTTTCCAGTACTAGCGAGTCAGCAGAGGCATCTAGTTTAAAGTTTGGGCTTTGGTATGCAAAGAATGCAACGATCAAGGATACAAGTAGTAGGGTGATTTTAGGCTGGTTGAGAATGAACCGATTGTAAATGTTTAACATTGTGTATTAAGCCGTGAGTTAGATGTCGGTGGTAGACATCATAATATTGGACATCAAATGCCGTCAATGCATACAGGGTTGGATGTCCAATATTGAGGCGTCAATTTACTCCACAGAAGGGCAGGGTTGGGGGTTTTCTGCTTTTTTGTCTAGAATGTTGACGATAGGCTTGTTGAGAAGCATCATAAATGCGGGGGCCAGTAAAAAGGATGCTACCAGCGCAAGAGCGATACACAGCGCGGTTAGCACGCCAAATCCAACCATATTATTTAGTGTGGACTGGGTATAAATTAAAAAGCCAAAAGACAATACTATTGATGTGACAAACATGGCGCGACCAGTAGACAGTAAAGTATCTCTGATTGCGAGTTTTGCGTCGCCGGTTATGGCGAAGTTGCGCCTGAACCCATGGATAAAGTGTACGTTATCATCCACTGTTAGGCCTATGGCGATAGAGCCAATGAGCATTGTGAACATATCAAGCGGATAACCAAAAAGGCAGAGTATCGCAACGACAATGGTGATTGGCATTAGGGAAGGAATCATCGTAATCAGACCGAGTTTTATGTTACCTACCAATAGAATCATCATTAGAGTAATGACAATGCCGGCGAGAATGTAACTTTCTGCGGTGGAGTAAAGCATTTCAGCAAACGTTGTTCCGAGTACGGCAGCAACACCCGTAACCACAATTTTCTGGGCGTGTTGTTGTAGGTCTTGATCGAGCTTGTCCTCCAGCCGTGTTAATAGACTTTGGTAGTGAACCGCGTCAACCCAAGGAATCATGATGGTAATTCGCATGGTTTGATATTTTCGATCGATCAGCTTAAATAGGCTGTCAGGATTATCTAACTCTACTAAAAACAATTCTTGGCTGATTAACTTGTTATCCTCAGGAATGGAGTAATAGGTTTGATCGTTGTTGTGTAACCCTCGATTACTCTCCTTTATGACATCAACAACACTGATTATTTTGGCGATAGAGTAATGTTCTGTTTCCCATGTCAGAATATCTTCAATGGTTTTTTCAGCTTGCTGTAAAAGGGCTGAGTTGTTGACGCCTCGATCTTTGCCCGTGTCGATGGAAATTTCGATAGTCATAGTGCCGCCCATACGTTCTTGGGTTTTTTCAATGGCTAGTATCGATGGGTGGTTTTCGGGGAACCAGGATAATGGATCGTGTCCAAATTGAATTTGAGTGGCGATAGCAGTAGAGCTGATAAAAAGAATGACGCCAGAAGTAACGATGATTTTTGGGTACCGTGTAGATACGCTAATACAGGCATAAAGTATTGTATTTATCAGGTTTTTCTGTTGATTAAGATTGACCACCGGGCGTCGTTTAATCGGCAATAGGGTAATTAGGCAGGGTAAAATAAATATCGTCAACATAAAGGCAAGTAATGAGCCGATGGCGCCAAATATACCCAGGCTGGCTATAGGAGATAACTCAGATGTACCAAAGGATGCAAGGCCTGCTGCCGTAGTGATGCTGGTAAAAAACATCGCCAACCCAGTATGCTCTAGCGATTGACGTAATGCATCGTTTTTTGTTGCCCCTTCATCATAGCGTTGGAAAAAAATGGTCAGTAAATGGATGCTGTCACCAACACATACAGCCAGTAAAAATGACGGTAAAATAGAGGTTGTCATTTGCATTGGAGTATCAAGAATGGCCATAAAACTGATCGTTGCCGTTACCCCTAAAACCATTACGACTAAGGGCATAAGTACCCCAGATCCACGTCGGAATATAAACCCTAAAACAATACCAACTAACAAAATACCCAACACACTGAAAACAGTAAAATCTCGTTCAATCGCCTCTCCCAGTACGATCGCAATAGGTTGTGACCCTGCGATACGAATGTCATCAGATAGTGTCCCTGTAAAACTGTTAACGACGCTGTTGATGGCGGCGTAAGCTTCACGCATTTCTTTGTCTTCCATGTATTTTGTCGTGACATTGCCTTTGTCATCTTTCCCGTAAATATAGGGTTCAAGGCGCAACATGACGCTGGTGAGGTGACGGTCTTTTGATATAAGGTAATTCTGATACGTTGGGCTGTCGTAGGTATAACTTTGTAGTTCTTTGAGCTCTTGAGGGTCTTTAGGAAGCACGTGCGGTAACAAATCTTCGATGATTAGCGTGTCATTTTCACCGTAAATATGGGATGCGTTAATTAAAGAATCTACGGATTGAAGATAAGGTACCTTATCTTCTAATGTTTGATGGAAGGCTCGTAAATTATCTACGAATGTTTGTTTGAAGGTATCTTCAACTTCCACCGTTATAATAAAAACCTCATCTCGACCAAAAGTATCTTTAAATTCGTTGTAATCAATGATGGATTGTTCTTCTTGGTCTAGAAAACTCTCTATGGCGGTGTCTGTACGCAGATGAACTAGTTGTGAGGCAATGACGCCAATAACCAACAGGCATAGAGTGAACCATAAAATAGGCCGGTGACTGATCTTGATGCCAAGTTGGCCAAAACCTTTCTCTACTGCCGATTTCCAGTTGGTTGTTCTATTTTTATGGTGCATTTAGTGTTTCCCCCTTAAAAGAAGACAAAATAAGGTGCATCAGTAAACACCTGGTAGACACTGTATACTTGCGTGGTGAGGCTGACAATTGACATTATTTCACTTTGGTTCCATGTGTCTCTAATACTTAAGGGGTATTTGGCTTTTCTTTGTTGTAATGGATTGAAATATATGGTCTTTATGATTAGGAACGTTAATGTTAACTGAGGTGCCACTATGAACTTGGAAAAGTCCAAAAAGAGAATTGCTAAAAAGATAAAAATGGGTTTTCAGGGGTATCCTGAAATATCAATTGCCTATTTAGGTCGTAGTAACGATCATGCTGACGAAGTGGTTATGACGTTTGTAGCAGATGAAGGTGTGCAACCAATGGAGGAGAAGTTTAAAAGTGAGTCGGACGCTAGGGAGGATGAAGCCATTCAGTCTGCTATCGTGAAAATGATTGAGCGTTCCGATGCTAAAACCGTTGTCTTGATTGACGGGATAAAGCTGATTTCGTAGTGGGAAAAACTGTCCTTTTTTTATCGAAAGTTTGTGTCAACTCTTCTTCAGAACAAAGAACCCGCCTTGAAGAAAACTTTGAAGCAAACCTTGCGGCTCCAGCATTTGCGGTATTGGAGTTTGGGCTGTGGACGCATGTAATTCCTGACCTACAATGAAGGAATGGAAAGAAAAGCGCAAAATAACAGCGATGGTTTGGCTAGGCTGGAACCTAAAATAGGTGGCTATGATGACATTTATTTTCGAAAAAGGCGGCTGTTATCCCTAGTTGTTTTAGGGGCGCTTTTTTGTGCTTCAGTATCAGCTGCCGTTATTGCATTTCTGCAAGGGGTATATATTAGGCAGGTGATCAATACAATTGTGGCAACAGTTGTATTAGCCTGCTTTGTTGTGTCTTATCGCTATCCCAAGAAAGCTGCCCGTTCGGCGTATATTGCGATTGTTTTGTTGCACATTATTGGTACAAGTGGTTTTATTTCAAATGGAGGGGTTTCCCATTATGCCGCCGTGCTATTACCCATTATTCCGGTAATTACGGCGTTGTTATTAGGGCGGCTGGCTATAGTAATAAGCCTGATTTATGTGCTTATTCTTGGGCTTGTTTCAGGGGGGTTAACAATATACGGAATACATCCTCCGAATATGACAGTGTTGGAGCATCAACCTGCATTTGCAATGTACCTAACGATCGTTTCTGTTGTTTCGGGTTTTATAGCGATCTATAGCTTAATAACCACAACCGAGTTGTTGAATGCTGATGTTAGAGATTACGCTTCAAAATTAGAGGAAGAGGCCCTGGCGAGGCAAAAAGCAGAAGAGAAAGCAAATGAGGCATCACTAGCAAAATCTCAGTTTTTAGCAACAATAAGCCATGAGTTACGTACACCGTTAAACAGCATTATGGGATTCACCCAACAGCTGAGAAAATTGGAACTGACGGAAAGGGGGGTAGGGTGCACAGATCAAATTACCGCATCTTCTAAAGATTTACTTAAAAAAGTTAATGATTTATTGGAATACACGGAAACGATTTATAGCAAAGCGGATGTAATTATCGAGCCCTGTGTTATTGAGGATCTTTTTTTATCGTTGACGGCGCTTTATGCTGACGCTAAAAACAATAATAGTCTCAAATTTATTTTTTCAGCTCTCCAAAATAAAGTGATTTTTACGGATGTAGGGAAAATCAAGAAAAGCCTAATTAATATCATTGATAATGCGCTTGAATATACGCAGGGTGGTGATGTTGTTGTGATGGCTGAAATTCAATATGTTAATGGTAACGCTATTCTTGTTTGTGATGTGCAAGATACAGGCGTTGGTATTGATGAAACGAAAATTGATACATTGTTTGATGTTTTTACTCAACATGATATGACACCGTCTAGATCTCATGAAGGCGTGGGTCTGGGGTTGGCTAGTAGTTATAGTTTGATTACGATACTTGGCGGAACGTTATCGGCGGAAAATAATAAAGGGGATGGTTGTACCTTTCATTTGAAAATACCGGTTGCACTGGAAGAAAATGAGACATGAAGCACGTGATACGATGAAGTTAAACGTCGCGTTTATTCTTTTTAAGGGTATTGTCGCTAATGTACCGGCTAGATAGTTATCTTGTAGATACATTGCTAGCGTAGCTCTGTCCTTGCAAAACAGGAGATCTCATGCCATATATTGTAGCGTGAATGGTTGGTCACTAGCTGCGAGGAGAGGTTATGTTTGATTACATTATTGTCGGTGCAGGGTCTGCGGGGTGTGTCTTAGCGAACCGTTTGTCAGAGAACCCAAAGAATAGAGTGCTGCTATTAGAGGCAGGACCAAGCGACCGCTCTTTGTTTGTGAGCATGCCCGCCGGGGTGGGAGAGCTGCTTAAAGGCGGAAAGCATAATTGGTGTTTTGATACCGCTCCAGAGCCCCATTTACAAAATCGTAGTTTGTATTGGCCGCGAGGCAAAGGTTTGGGTGGTTCTAGCGCAATTAATGGCATGGTGTATATTCGTGGTCATGCTGAAGATTATAATGACTGGGCTAAGCAGGGTAACGCTGGCTGGGGTTATGCCGATGTACTGCCGTATTTTAAGCGTTCAATGAATCAAGAGCGAGGAGCCAATGATTATCATAGTGTTGGAGGCCCTTTAGCGGTGGAAGACCCGAAATCAGGCCATGAGCTTTTCTCGACGTTTATTGATGCTGGCCAGCAAGCTGGAATTCCCTATAACGCTGATTTTAATGGTAGGCAACAAGAGGGTGTTGGGCCTTTTCAGTTAACGATTAATCATGGCCAGCGCTGTAGTGCCGCGCATGCATATTTGCGCCCCATCATGCAGCGCTCTAATCTCACCATAGAAACGGGCGCGCAAGTAAAGCGCTTACTTATTCACAATAACCAAGTTGAGGGGGTGCGGTACCGCAAGGGGTTTAGGAATTTGGATGCGGTTGCTCGGCAGGAGGTTATTGTGTGTGCTGGTGCGGTTCAAACCCCTCAGTTACTCATGTTGTCGGGAATTGGTGAGGCCCAGGAGCTTACGCGACATGGGATTGATGTGGTGCATAATTTGCCGGGTGTTGGTAAGAATTTACAAGACCATTTGGATGTTTGTGTTCAGCATCATTGCGTAAAACCCATCACGTTATTTAGCCAGACTAAATTCCATAATTCGATCATGACGTTGATGCGTTACCTGATGTTTAAGGATGGCTTAGGGGCATGTAATGGCTTAGAAGCAGGGGCCTTTGTTAAAACCGACCCCTCTCTGGATCGCCCAGATATTCAGTTGCACTTTATTCCTGCATTTATGTTGGATCATGCTCGTGAAGAAGGGCCTGGTCATGGTTACATGTTACATGCCTGCCAGCTGCGTCCAGAGAGTCGAGGTTACGTTACGTTGAATTCATCAGACTCATTGGTCCCTCCTGTTATTCAGCCTAACTATTTGAGTTGCCCTAAAGACCTTGAGGTAATGGTAAAGGCGGTAAAAATATCTCGCAAGATATTTGCAGCCAAAGCATTTGATGTTTATCGAGGGGATGAATACTTGCCCGGTTCTAGAGTGACGAGTGATGAGGATATTGCGCAATTCGTGAGGCAAAAATCAGAAACCATCTATCACCCTGTCGGTACCTGTAAAATGGGTAGTGATAGCCTTTCCGTGGTGGATGCAAAATTACGAGTCCATGGTGTGAAATCGTTGCGGGTTGTGGATGCCTCTGTTATGCCAACGTTAGTGGGTGGCAACACCAATGCCCCGACGATTATGATTGCGGAAAAAGCCGCTGATTTGATTTTGGGTAAGGTTCCATTACCTGCTGACGCGGCGGTTGAAGAGTTGTCTGAGCAGTGTGATACAATATAACTATATTGAATATTCTGTTGAACATTCTGTTTGAACATTGGTTAACCGTTAGAGAATGATGCAGTAATGGCAAAGCGAGATAAAAAAGCAGGGCCTATCGCCCAAAAAATGGAAGAAGAGTTAACACGTTACCGCAGTTTGCGACAGCATGATGATTCCCAGCCAAAATTCAAAGAGCATGTCTATGCTTTACAAGAATGGCAATCTAAGCGGTTACAGAAAACGCATGATGTATTGCTGCAAGATGAGCGTTATCAAGATGCTACGTTGTTCTTTCTTGAAGACATTTATGGTGGGATTGATTTAACTGAATTATCTCACCAGATTGAGCGGGTGATGAATAAAGCATTGAGGATTTTACCTGAAAAGGTGATGGCAACCTCAACGTACGCTTTAGAGTTTAATGCGTTGTCTGCAGAACTTGATGAAGCAATGGCTTGTTTCCTCTTTAACGAAATGGGGGTTACCGATATTACATTTGATGCATATACTGAAGCATTTCGTGAGGCAGTAGATATTTCGTTGAGGCATCGCCAGGCCGCATTGGCAAAAATGTTAGCGCAAGGTTTGGATAAGTATGTAAGAAGTCGATTGGTTTATGGTACTTTTAAAATGGTTAAGCGTCCTGCTGTAAAAGCAGGTATAGGTGAGTTGTATAACTTTATGGACAAAGGCTTTGATGTGATGCGCCCTTTGGGTAGCGCAAAGGAATTGATTGATGCCATTGTTGATGAAGAGGTTGCAATCGTTGACCGGATCTATGAGCGCAGCGATGACCCCTTCGGATTTCAGTTTTTTTAATAAGGCCAGTTTGTATTTTTTTTTGGCTTGATGCTAGAGGGTTTGGCATCGTCGGATTCTCTTTGGCTGTTTTTGTATCCCATGATATTCCAGAAGGGCAGTTTGCGAGTTAGCCCTTTGACTTCATCCATTGTGTCAGTTAATCCGGTGATTTTGTTGGATAGCAGTCGCATGTCATCAATATTCTCAGCAATGCGGAATACCACAATATAAAATTCCATTAACGCTCGGACAACGGTGGCGATCGCGATAAAGGTAATAGGGCCTGCAATAAAAAGAAAAAACATACCCCGTGCAATAGAAGTCAAGAAGGCTTCAAAGCATAGGTATAAAATGGCAAATAACGTGGATGCGAGGATGACGAAATAAAGTGCGGGAAACATTTGAACGGTAATGAATTTCGAAAATGAGAAGTCAAATAACATTTGAAAAAATGTCAGTATGTTGTTCGTGTTTTGTTTGTCGTCTTTGTTATCTTCAGGTGGTTGTGTTTTTTTCATTATGTCGTTGTGTATGCTTATGTATGGCTGCTTACTTGCGGTATTGGCTGGGTTAACGAATCCAGCCGGTTGATAAACCATAGTAACGCACCTAATCCAGCAATGATATTCGCGATGCTAATTCCAATAAAAATCCCTTTTAACCCAAGAACAGAGTCGCCGATGTAAGCAAAGGGGATACTTAGAGCAAACAATCGAATGCAGTTGATAGCCATTCCAATAGCGGGGCGTTGCAATGCGTTTAATGAAGAGCAAATAACCATGACCATTCCTTGAAAACCATAGCTAACGGGGACTATCCAAAGGAATAAGGCGGTGGTTTCTATGACTGCGATTTCATTGTTGAAAATTTGAGCGAGAGGTTTTGCAGTCGCAAGTAAGATCAACGTAATAAGTAACTCCCAGCAAATCGTAAAAATGAGGGCCGCTCGCAGGCTTTCTTTTATACGTTGTTGTTTACCTGCCCCATAATTCTGTGCAACAAAAGGTGTCATTACAGAGGATAGCGCCATGACTACGACCATAGCCAGTGACTCAATGCGAGTCCCCACACCATAACCCGCTACTGCTGCTTCTCCGTACTGAGAGATAAGACGTGTAAGCATACCCAGGACAATGGGCCCTAGCATGTTGGTTGCGGATGCTGGTATTCCAATACGTAACATGGAATACCAGTCTTGAATGATTGTGGGTAACGTTGTTGAGAGGCGAGTAAAACCAAACCCTTTTAAGGTAATCATTCGTTTATGAGTGGCGAGTAAATAGATGACGGCGACAGATGCCACAAGCCAGGAAATGACGGTGGCAATAGCGGCACCTTGAATGCCAAGAGCAGGGATTGGGCCTATACCAAATATGAGTATAGGATCCATAATACCGTTCGCGAGCCCCGCCAACGCCATGATGATACTGGGTGTTTTTGTATCCCCGGTAGCTCGTATTGTACTGTTACCAATCATTGGTACGTAGAGAAATAGCAAGCCAGCGAACCAAATGCTCATATAGTCAGATATTAGGGGTAACGTGGTTTCATCAGCACCTAATAAGCGAAATAGTGGCGTTAACGTGAGGAGTCCCAAAGCGGAAAGGGGGATGGCTGAAACTGCGGCTAATAACAATGCGTGTGTGCATATTCGTTTGGCTGATCGCTTGTCACCAGAACCGATTTTTGCGGCCAATATGGTTGCCGTACCGATGCCTAGCCCCATGGCAATGTTCATGAGTACAAAGGAAACGGGGAATGTAAAGCTGACAGCTGCGAGTTCTTTGGCTCCCATCAAGCCAATAAAAAAGGTATCAACAAGATTAAATAGCAGTATGGCCATGATCCCTAGAATCATGGGTAGTGTCATTTTACGCAGCGTGGGTATGACGGGGGCGTGAGTTAGCAGTGGTTTTTGATGGGCACTGCTTGGAGCGTCACTCATGTAAAAAACTCAAAACACAGGGGGGCGCTATTATCCCATAAAAAATGCTGAAAAAATGCCCAAAGAGATGTTAAGTGGCGTTTATTCTACAATAAAGCTGGTAAAGAGAATGGCTTCTATATCTGTAGGCTCATTTTCCGAGTCGAGAGCAGAGATAACTGCTGCTAATGCATCTTCCTTTAGTTGCGCCTTCCCGCCGGGGGATGTTAACGACGCTTCCTCTTGTCGGCTAAATAACATCACAAGGTTGTGACGAATATAAGGCCGATGGCGATCAATAGCTTCTACCGTTGGATTGCCTGTTACCTGTAGGGTGATTTCGGCTTTGATGTAGCTGAGTTTTTTGGATTGATAGTTGGTGATAATCGCTGGTTTTAGCGGTACGTATTGTACATCGCCTGCACCACCTTCTCCTTCTTCTGCATGTAGTAGCAACGGGGTTGTAAGCAAGACGATGAAGAATAAGGCCGTGTGCAGAAGTTTCATATTATCGATTCCATTAGCTGTTTTCAAAGCATAGCCAATTCCTCAGGATTTGCTGCACCAACGTGAAATAGAGAGTTAAATGCGAGCTTTATGGCTTTTAGTGGACAGTGGGGTGGTGAAATTCACCAAATCATTGAAAATAATGTGATTATTGCCTTCAAAGATAAAAAAAATAGGCTACTTTTAGAATTAGCAATCACCAGCAACGTGTTGTCGCAAAACGAGAAAGCGTCGCAAGCCGAAAAACGTCGTAAAACAAAAAAATAAAAAGGTGTTGTATGGAAGGTAAGCGCATAGAAGTTCAAGATTACCGTATGAATACCAGTTTAGGGCCCTGTATTTTAATGGGGGTTGTATCCTGGTTGGCGCTATTCTCGCTGTATCAATGGTTTAATTGATAGTGAAAGGCTACTGCAATTGTTTCGTTAGGCTTTGCAGGCCTTAAATTTGACCTCAATCAGCGAAAGTCTGTGTTATGCTTTGTAGACTAACTTTAGATAGTAGGTTTCCCATTGATTGTGGACTTTGCATCAATTTGAGGATGCTTGCAAAACGATGAATTGTCTTTAGAGGAATAACATGAGAACCATCCATAAATTCCAGCTAGAAATTAATGCAGAAGCACAAATATTGGAGCTTCCTGAAAATAGCCGTATGTTACATGTTGAGTATGTAATGCCGAGGCGTGCAATTAGTGTATGGTACGAAGTAACTGCGGATATGACGGCTGAGCGGTTACCTCATAAATTTCGTATATTTGCCACAGGGGATGGTATTCCTGATCACGGAGAGTATGTTGGCAGCGCCATTGATCAATACCTTCCAGAGTCTTATCATATCTACGAGCTGAAAGACTAGATGTTGAAAATTCTCTAAAAAGGGGTGCTCAGGCACCCCTTTTTATTACTTTGTTGTTAGTGCGTGTTGTTAGTACATGCTGTGAATGGGTGTATTAGTGCGTAAATTTTGTGTGTTAAATCCTTATGTCAGATCTTGAAACAATTGGTAAGTATACCATTGAAGGGGTGTTGGGCCGTGGGGCTATGGGGGTTGTGTATAAAGCCTTTGACCCTAATATTGCTAGAGCCGTCGCCGTAAAAACCATTCATGGCAACCTGTTATCCAGTGAAATGGGTAAAGAAATGTTAGAGCGCTTCAAGACCGAGGCGCAGGCGGTTGGTCGATTAACGCACCCTAATATCGTAGGGATTTTTGATTTTGACCAAGATCGCGGAACCCCCTATTTCGTGATGGAGTTTGTTGAAGGGAAGGATCTCAAGAACCTGATCAAACAAGGCTCTGTATTTACTACCGACGAAGTTATTCGAGTAACAACGGAGATACTTAAAGGTTTATCGTATACCCATAATTTGAATATTGTTCACCGAGATATAAAACCAGCCAATATATTTATTACCGATAAAGGTGAAGTGAAAATCGCCGACTTTGGTATTGCTCGAATGGATGATTCGGAGTTAACCCAGGTAGGGAGTGTTTTGGGTACGCCATCGTATATGTCGCCAGAGCAATGTATTGGTGCAGGTGTTGATGCACGTTCAGATTTATTCTCTGTTGGTACACTGTTGTATGAAATGCTGACGGGAAAGAAGCCTTTTCGGGGTGAGCAAACCAACGCGATTATTCATAACGTGATCAATTTGAAGCCAGAGCCTCCATCTCAAGTGAGAAAAGAGGTTCCGAGTAGTTTTGATCAGATCATCAAGAAAGCCTTGGCAAAGAATGCGAGCCAACGTTATCAAACCGCCGCTGATTTCTCGGCAGATTTAGAAAAAATATCATCCGGTGGACGGGTTGTTGGCAAAGGTCAAAAGCGAGCTGTTGTGGCTGGTGGTGTTGTCGCTGCGTTTGCGGTGATTGGTGGTCTTGTATTTACACAATTGCCATCTGAAAATGATTCAGCGGTTGCTGTTGCTCCGGTTGCTCCGATTGCCCCTGTTGTACAGGAAGACGCATTAACGACTGCAGAGCGAGAGAAAGTGGCGCGGCTATTGGATGTAGCAAGAGCTCACTTTTTGGTGGGGCGTTTAGTATCCCCGCAAGGCAGTAATGCTTATGATGCCTATAAAATGGTGTTAGGTGTTGATGATAAAAACTTAAAAGCCAAACAAGGTATGGATGAAGTGCGAAATCGCTTTTTTAAACGCACCAAAATCCTTTGGTTACAAGGTGAAAAGGATGAGGTACGTCGTCACCTCGTCCTGGCAGAAGACTTGTTTAAGGGGGAGTCGCTATTGGACGAGCTTAGGGAGCGGGTGCAAGGCGGCTAGCACTTTTTGAACGGATTAGTTGGATTGATAACTATCAGGAAGTCGTACAGTAAATGCATCATCTAAGTGCTGCTGGGCATCGTCCCAGCGCTCTCCTTCGCGAGCTGTTGCTGCCAGAGCCAAATGTGCCTTGGCTATTTGTGAGCGAGCTTGGGAAACAAAGGGTGAATTTGGCGAGGCCTTGATGAGCTTTACAAGATAGTAGGTTGCTGTTCCCACTTTTTCTGCAGGAGCGAGATTATTGGCATTTTTTGCGTTATTTATTTGGCCGACAAAATAGGCGACCTCTTCGTCTTTAGATTGAAATACTTTTTCTTTTATTGCTTGTTCTTCTAATGTGGCTGCAACGGCGGCAATTGTTTTTTGCTTCGGTTCTTTTGTTTGGCTTTCAGTGTTAGATGGTTCAAGTGGTGTGGTTGAGACAACCGTTGTCTCAATAGTTGTCATAACCGTTGTAGGAAAACTGTCAGTTGGCTGGGATAAGGTAGTGATGGCAGCCTCATCCATTATTTCTATTGTCTTTGATGTGTCGGGTGTGCTTGGATTTTGAACGGTTTCTGACTCCGGCTTTACTTGCAGGATCTCTGGTGCGCCGCCCCAGGATTCATCGCTTGAGGATTTTGTTGGTTCAGGTAATGCGACTTCAGTGCTGCGCGTTGTTTCAAAAATGCCGCTAGTGAGTGTAAAAATAATGATACAGGTGATGATTAATGTGGATGCACCAGCCCAGATCCATATTGCGGGGATGGGTGTGTTTTCTGTTGCCAGACTCTCTGTTGCCGGGCTCTTTGCTGCAATACTTGCGGCACTGCCTGTGTGTGTACCTACTAATGTCTCGGCTTCAACTTGGTTTTTATTGTTGGGGTGTTCATCATTTTGTTCATAGCTTTGTCCGACAAGAGTCTCTGCAAGTGGGGGAGTGTTTGTTGTTATCCCCGCGTCATGATTGATGACAGTCTCATCTTCACTACTCAGAATTGGGGTGGATAATGTGCCCGAAGGCATAATCATTGTCGCTTCGTCATCCGGGGCGGCGCCTGCGGAGGTCGCCATAAGCGTTGGGTCACTAGCCCCTGCTTTATTCTGAGTAATGTCGAGTGTTGTCACGGACAGGTTCGGCGCTGTTGCGTCTTCACCCGGAAGGGGCGTAATTAGCGTTGCATCGGGATCTGTAGCGGTGCTAGAAGTTTGCCGGGCTTCTGACGGTCTGAAGTTATTCACCGCACTGTCGAGCTCTGATCGTAATTGAATAAAGTGGGTGATGGGTATAGGGGTGCTTTGTTGGACTTGATCTAGCGTAGGGATTGCTTGGTGGCGAAATGATGGGTCTTGCTGAATCTTGCTAAGTAACGCGTTATATAAGTCGTCATAGGAAAGGCTGTTTTCCCTAAAATCTTCAAATAGCGTGACAATGTGTTCCATCATTTAACATAAGCCTCTTTGTAATAACCCTGAAGAGCGTAGTGTGCAACCTAAAAGACGCTGTTGCCAGCGTCTTTTCTTCGTATTTGGGTTATTACTCTGTTCTTAAGCTATTGATTAAATTGATTGGAAGAAAAACTCCCCTGCTTCATGGCCTGCGAAACGTGCTGGGGCGTATTCTGGAACCTGTTCATGGTTAAGTTCAAGTGCCCTGCGGCGAACTTTACCAAGTACATCGCGATAAACGGCATGGCCTTCAGTAATCCCCTCTGATTTGTTTAATACTTCAAGAAATGCCTGAGAGAACACGGAGTGTCCGCTACCGCCGCCGTCTAACACGGGAGCGATACCGCCTGATGTTAGAACCGTTCGTGCTCGTGCTCTGGACATGATTTTTATCCATTCCTCATGAGCGTCTTCTGTCATGGTTTCATTGATGCGGGGTACTGATGCCATTGACAGGGTACCGGCATAACAGGAGTCAGCAACAACGAGCACATGTTTTGCAGGCATGGTGTTGAGAATATCAGAGATTGATACGTTAGATATCCAGTTGGTGGTATTGCCGGGCTCTGCATCAACAGGTAACCAGTAACCACGGCTGTTGGCATCATCTAATTCACCATGGCCTGCATAATAAATGAGCAGATTGTCTTGGTCGGTGAGTTCGGTTCGTAATGTATTCAGAGCCGATAATATGTCGTAACGTGTGGCATTTAGTAGTGTGGTTGTTTTGAATCCAAACTTGGTGCGCAGTAATTGCTCCGCTTCGGTGACGTCATTCTTAGGGGTTTCAAGATCCGGGTAATATGCATAGCGATTGTTACCAATAATGAGAGCGTGATATTTGCCCAAATTCATGTTTTTAGTCATACGTAATGGTGCAGACTGTGATGTCTGCGTGGACTGTGCTAATTGCTTTTTAGCGGTTACTAATGAGAAATCAAAGCTTACATTTCTGCCTTTCTTATCAGTTGCTTCTAGTTTGACGGTGGTGCGAATGGTGTTAACGGGAACATTGACCCAAAATAGACTGTAGTCATCGACTTGTGTGACCCTTCCATTGACCTTGAAGTTCTTGAGGCCTGCTGGCGCTTTGATTTTTCCAACGATTTCTTTTTCTTTGGTTCCAGAGCGAAGACGAATCGTAGGGATACCACGCATCAAGGCCATTGGTGGGTCGATAATTTCGATGGAGGGTGCATCACCATTGGACGCTACGAACATTTCTGTTTGGGTGACTTCTTCGTTAGTGGTTTCAATTTCACTGGACATGCTCTCGGCGTCATAGCTTAAAGTGGCAAGTTCAGCTTTTTGTAGTGCAACATCTGCTTTAGCTTTCGACAGAGCTAAGCGTAATGCTTTAATTGTTTCCCTGCTTTGTTCGTGAATAGCTTTTGATTCTTGAGCGAATAATTCCAGCTCTTTCTCTTTTTGACTCTTTTCAGCTTTAACCAGCGCTTGTTTGCCATCCTTTAATTGCAGTTGTGTGCGTGCAAGGCGTGACTGCATGGATTCTAGTTGTTGATTTTTTGCACGAACTTCATCTTTTAATGCATCTAGCTCTTTCTGTGCAACGGAGTTAACTTCCACTGTTGATGCATAGAGCAGGTCGTCATTCTTCATGCCGGAGGCTCGTCGGTACCAGTTCAGAGCGACGGCTTTATCTTGAACAACACCGAGGCCTTTTTCATAAAGATTGCCGAGGTTGATTTGAGCCCGTGAAAAATCTTGTTCGGCTGCTTTGGTATACCATTGAACGGCAAGTTTATAGTCAGATTGAAGACCTAACCCCTTCTCGAAAATTTCACCGACATAGGTTTGAGCTTCAGCGTCACCAGATTGTGCGACGGGCAACCATATTTTTAATGCGGTTGCATAATCTGCTCGGTCGAAGGCAACGTATTCACCACCGCGAATTTCACAATCAGAGGCTGACGTTTTGACGGGGCGTCTTGCAGTTAAGTAGGTAGAGTAACTGCCGAGCTTTCTGACTTGACCGGGTAGTAAACAGTCAATGATTAGCAGGTCGTCGGCATTTCTTGAGGCTTCCTTGGGAATGTCGATAGTGCCATTCGTGGCGCAGGCGGCAAGTAGCGTCATGCTAAATGCTAGGCTTCCGGTTAGAAAAGCACGTAGTGCTTGGTTATTCTTTTTGAATGGCTTCATTGTCTGCCTCTTTCTCTTCGCTGAATCGAGTGATTATATTGTTGCTACTGCCGACGTATTGTTAGCGTGTTCTTACCCAGTATATAAAGTATTGGCTGTGTTTAATGGTGAATATTGCACATTTTAGATGGGTATAATTTGCAGCAGCGCCTAACTCGCTACGGTATTCTTCTTTTATCATGATTGCTGCCATGGGCTAGGTGTTAACCATTCTAGTCTACAAATGATTGATATGATTCAATCTTTGTTAGTACACCAGGCCATAAGTCAGCCCAACAGCAGGTGTGGTCAGCCTCCTCGATAAGGTGAAACTCTGCTTGGCGTTGTTTCTCGACGACATCTTTGATCCAGGCAGCTTTGATGTTGTCGTCATCCTTACCAGCGTAATGTAGTTGAATGATGTTTTTTCGAAGGGGGGCCAAATCCGCAGGGTTTAAGGATTCCATTAAAGGTGTGTATTCATGGTGAGTCGTCCACTCGAAAATATCGAGGTTTCCTGCAAGGGTGACTAGGATCCGAGTTTCTTGAAGCTGTTCTGCCATTAGCATTGCGAGAGTCCCGCCGCCGCTATAACCGATAAGTACAATATGGTCGTACCGGTGGCTAAAATTTGATAAAGCCTTTAGCAGGCTAGTTACAATTTGTTGATTATAACGGTGGCTTGTCCACCAGTTTGGAGTGCAGTAATCATCTTTTTCGATGAAATAACAGGGGCGGCTTAAGTAAATGGCAGACTGTTTATCTAGTTTCATGAGGTCAAGTAGCAGAGGGTTAAGCGGTGTGGGGTTATTTGAGTAGTAACCGTTGCTGAAGGGGCGGCCATCGCCACCAATATAAACATGAAGAAATCGTTGTCTCCTATTATCAGTTTGATCGGTGAAAGCGGCTTTATTGACATACACTTGGTGAGTAAAGGGGTTACCAAGAACAGTCTGAAGGTTCGCTTGGTAGTCTTTGGCTACTTTTTGTTCGTATGGGGCGGTGTTACAGGCAGATAATCCAATCAGTATTAAACAAATAATGCTTTGGAATAGTAATTGACGTTTGTTCATAACAATCTACTTTCGTTAGTCAGAGGAAGCGTTTGATTTATTGTGATAAAAAGTTGGTTGAATGCCAACTGAAAGGTAATATTAGTTAATTGAAATTAAGACTCATAGTAGAAGCATTGTAACTATTAAGCAGGTCTTTAACAGACCTATACTAAATCTATGGTTGATTTATAGTTGGTCTATAACCGATCTATAACGATAGCAAGCTCTTTGAAGTCCACTAAGGCCTTTTGAGGCGAGCTAAATAGTTATAAAAACGAGAATTGAATATGTCACTGGTACTCACAATTGTACGCCAACCACCGGCCACGGATGTTGCGCAAAGTCGTATGACGTTCGGGGCGTCAGGAGGAACAATAGGGCGAAATGCTACGAATGATTGGCAATTGCCAGATCCTGACCGCTTTGTTTCATCCCGTCATGCCTGTATTCGTTGTGAGGGAGGGCAGTACTATTTGGTAGATACCAGTACTAATGGCGTTTATTACAACAATACAGAGCAACCGTTGGGTACGGGGAACCAGGCCATGTTGTCGGAAGGCGATAGACTGTATTTTGGCGAATATGAATTATTGGTGGAATTCGAGCAAAGCCCTGCAGCAGACAACATGAGTTTGAACGATTTTGATCAGTGGTTAGACCCAGCGCCGGCGAATGATATTTTGGCTGACAGCTCTGACAGCTCTGATGGCTCGGTAGGAAATGATTTCTTGATGGAATCCGAGGAGCTTGATCCTCTCGCTGCATTCGATAAAGCTCTACCAAGTTCAGGCGTGCCGTCTACCAATGCAATCCCTGACGATGATGATTGGCTAGGTGCAAGCCAACCAGATAACGCCTCTCCTATGGAGCAAGCATTTTCTATTGCCGCTCCGGTTTCCGACCCCCTCATCCCTGAGCCCATAAACTCAGCTCCTTCAATGTCAGAAGGTGACGGGCACGCCATTCCTGATGATTGGGATATTGATGACTTATTGGGCGACGGAGCACCTGAAGAGGTCGTAGTTCCCAGAGCACCTGAGGCAATAGCAAAACCAGTACTGCAACCCAAAAACCCAGTGCCTCAGCCAGTAAAACCGATACCATCACCCTCTCAACCTTCTAAAGTAACGAGTGTTGCAAAAGTAACGAGTGCTGTAAGAAAGAAAGCGAAGACTGAGTTGGATGAAATTGAATCACTGCTAGATGTGAATATTGCGATTCCAGCAGCTCAGCAAGATATTAAAGATACCGCTCAGCGTGAAACAAACGAACTGGATGCTTTTCTAGGTTTAGGTGATACCCCTGCTCCAAGCGTTACTCCTCACAAAGGCCTCATAATAGAAGAGGCGGTTGAAGATGATTTGTCGATTGATGAGTTTCTTTCAGTTGACGATTTTGCTGCAGAGAAGAATCAGGAAAGTACTCTGTTGCCGACGGTTGAGCTTGAGCAAGAAATAGCCACTGATCAAGGTGCTGAGGCTAAAGCTGCCGGGGCTAAGGATGCTCCCTCCCCAAGCGTTACGTCACAAGAGAGAGTTTCTGATGCTGACCAAGTCTCTGAACTAATTAACTCGCTTGGATTGGATCCTGAGCAAGTTAATTCGGAGCAGCGAGCGAATTTCAATCAACTGATTGCCGATATGTTGCGCGAGTCTACCAAAGGTATGATGGCTGTGCTGGGCGCTAGAAATGCCATAAAAAATGAATTCAGAATGAATGTTACTTTGATTCAGGCCGCTGAAAATAATCCGTTAAAATTTTCACCTAATGTGGATGAAGCACTTAGGAACATGTTTACCTCTCAAAGCAATGCTTATTTGCCGGGGGTTCTTGCTGTTAGACATGGTTTTCAAGATATAGCGGATCATCAAATAGCCGTAATTGCCGGGATGCGAGAAGCTTTTACTTCCATG
>CAJXXT010000020.1 GCA_913063495.1 uncultured Gammaproteobacteria bacterium
GTTTGAGTGGTGATGTACCGCCACTTCCTGAGAGTGTTGTGGGTGAGTATTCCCGTTGTTATGACATGATGTACAGTGCTGATGCTACGCCTTTTAACCAGTGGGCTGCGAATTTAGGCGCTGCGGCGACTTATGATGGTTTGGGCATGTTGGTTGAGCAGGCTGCGGAGTCGTTTCGGCTGTGGCGTGGCTTGATGCCGCCAACGGGTCAGGTGATTGCTTCTTTGAAGGGTTGAACTTTACCCTCACTGGGCTAATTGAGTTAAACTGTCTAAAAGCATTTTTTGTTTGTCGGTACGTAGTCTGCAAGTCTTCGAGAGCGTACTGTATTAACAAATCCCCTTTCAGAAATCGCAAAAGATCGCACCCATGCGTGCTCGACTGCGGCGTCCGTGCCGCAGACGTTTCTGAAAGGGGATTTGTTAATACAGCACTTATCGTAAAATTTAGGAACTTGCAGGCCTCGTATCGATAGTAGCGATAGAATGCTCTTAACTCATACCCTAAGAGACCCTTTATATGTCGAACCCTCTTCTCGTGTTTGGTCAGCTACCCGCTTTTTCCTCAATTCTTCCAGAACATATTGAACCTGCTCTGGATCAAATTTTGTCAGACAATAGAGCACAGCTGGTTGATATTCTTGCTGTGGTCGGTTCTGAGGGGGCAACGTTTGCTAATTTCTTGCAACCCTATGCCGAGATGGAGGATAAGCTAGAGCAAATGTGGTCACCGGTAAGCCATCTAAATGCAGTGGCGAACAGTGATGTATTGCGGGATGCTTATAACGCGTGTTTGCCTAAGTTATCTGAGTACAGTACAGAGTTGGGGCAACATCGTGAGTTGTTTGATGCATTCTCATCGCTAAAAACCTCTGAGCAATTTCCTTCCTCAAGTGAGGCTCAGCAGAAAGTGGTTAATAATGCCTTACGAGATTTTACGTTATCAGGTATTGATTTAGCGTCAGAGAAGCAGCAGCGATTTGGGGATATTAAGAAACGATTGTCAGAGCTTTCTAGCAAGTATTCAGAGAACGTATTGGATGCGTCTCAGGCATGGTCAAAGTGTATTAAAGATGAAAGTGAACTTGTAGGTTTACCTGCGTCCTCTTTAGCTGCGGCGAAGCAGGCGGCAGAGGCCAAAGAGCTTGAGGGTTATTTGCTGACATTGGATGTCCCCTGTTATATCGCGGTGGTAACTTATTGTGAGAATCGTGCTCTTCGCCAAGGGATGTATACGGCCTATACAACGCGTGCATCAGAACAAGGGCCAAATGCTGGTGAGTGGGATAACAATCCTCTAATGGTTGAAATTCTGACATTAAAAGATGAGATTGCTCAGCTGTTGGGTTTTAACAATTACGCTGAACGTTCCATCGCGACAAAAATGACAACGGATACGGATCAGGTATTTTCATTCCTTAATAATTTGGCGAGTAAGTCGTTGCCTGCCGCTTGGAATGAACTGTTTGAGTTGCAAGAGTTTACGCATAATAGTTTCAATATCGATACGTTGTACGCTTGGGATATTGCATTTTACAGCGAAAAGTTAAAACAAGAGAAGTACGCGATTTCTCAAGAAGCATTACGTCCTTGGTTTCCTTATAACAAAGTATTGGATGGTATGTTCGCTGTTGCATCTCGATTGTTTGATGTGAGTTTTGAAGAAGTTTTAGACTTTGATACTTGGCATCCTGATGTTCGATTGTTTAATGTATTAAGTAACGCCGATGTTAACCAAGGTGAGGTGATTGCAACGTTTTATTTGGATGTTTACGCTCGTGAGCATAAACGTGGCGGCGCTTGGATGGCGGACTGTAAGGTACGTCGACGAACATCTACGGGCGAGTTGCAATTACCCGTAGCATTTCTTACTTGCAATTTTAATGGCCCAGTGGATGGCAAACCAGCGTTGTTAACCCACAACGAAGTGACTACCCTATTTCATGAATTTGGTCATGGTTTGCATCATATGTTAACGCGGGTAGAAGAAAGTGCGGTCTCCGGTATTAATGGTGTGGCATGGGATGCGGTGGAATTACCCAGTCAATTTATGGAAAATTGGTGTTGGGAAAAAGATGCTATTCCTATGATGTCGGGACACTATGAAACGGGTGAAGCCTTGCCTGATGATATGTTAGACAAAATGTTAGCCGCTAAGAACTTTCAGTCGGCGATGCAAATGGTACGGCAATTGGAGTTCTCTTTATTTGATTTCTCTATCCATTGCTATTATCAACAACATCAAACCGATAACGTTACTATTCATAATGTGCTTGATGATATTCGGGAACAGGTTGCTGTTATAACAGCGCCTGAATTTAATCGTTTTGAATGTGGCTTTAGTCATATTTTTGCCGGTGGTTATGCGGCAGGTTATTACAGTTATAAGTGGGCTGAAGTATTATCGGCAGATGCGTTTTCGTTGTTTGAAGAAAAGGGTATTTTTGATAAAGCCTCGGGTGATGCTTTTAGACAGAATATTTTAGAGAAAGGTGGTTCTAAAGAGCCGATGGAGTTGTTTGTTGCCTTTCGTGGTCGAGAGCCAAATGTTGATGCATTGTTGCGACACTCTGGGTTAACGGCTTAGAGATTAACAACTTAGGGGTTAACGGCTTAGGCTGAGGTTAGTATGCAGAAAGATACAAAGATTAAAAGTACGGAGTCAAAAAAAACACGGCGTTTTATTGCTGGTGCAGTATGCCCTGAATGCCAGAAAATGGATAAAATTATTACTTATAAACAAGACGGGGAAGATATCGCAGAGTGTGTGTCTTGTGGTTATGTAAGCCAGCGACCGAAAGAGGACGAGGTACGTGCGATTAATGCAGAGAAAGATGCTCAGGGTGTGGTACAAGTTAGTGCAGTGAAAATAATAAAATAACTACGATAAATCAGTGCTTATAGGGATTGTAAAAAGCGCTGATATGACAGCCTCATCAATACTGAACGACTTAGCATAAAGACACTAAATGAAAACCATAAGCCATGGTTACCGTAGGGTTGTGTGAACATCCATAGTGGTAAAAAAATCCCGAATAAGCAGGTGATCATGATATTGCGCATCGGACGTGTTTGGGTTGCTCCGACAAAGACACCGTCATAAAGATAACTTAAACAAGAAAGTGCAGGCATTAACATTAGCCATGTTAAGTACTGATTTGCGGTTTCTTGTACGTCATTGATGTTGGTTAATGAGGCGATAATGGAAGACCCGGAAAGATAAAAAATCAGCATTAACATCGCCGTAAAACCTACGCACCATTGCAACGCAGATCTAACAAAATTAATAAGTTGTTGTTTTACATCTTTCCTTTTTAGATGAAAAGCTTCATTTTTTATTTTTCCAACAAACTCCCCGATTTTTGCTTCAGCTGCGTTGGCAAAGCCGTCCAAGGTATTGGAAATAAGTAATAGAAACGTTAGTAGCACTGCGTTGGCTGCCAAGATCACATCACCTTGCTTTGCGCCTTGAGAGGTAAAAAATGCAAATACAAATAACAAACAACAGGTGCGAATAAAAATATCACCATTGACGCTAAAAAAACGGGATAAATCATCGCGATTTATGAGTGTCTTGAATGACCATGTGGATGATCGAGTGAATGACTGAGATGAGAAATAATAGTAGAGATAACCTAATGAAATTAAAACACCGATGTATTCTGCCAGTACCGTGGCCAGTGCGACACCCGTTACATTCCATTCCAGTAGTACCACGAACCACAAATCAAAAATAATATTCAATAGATTAATGCCAATAAGAATAACCAGTGAAGCCTTGGGTTTTTGTAAACCAATATACGTGCCAATTAATGCGTACTGAATTAACGTGGCAGGAGCTCCCCATATACGTATATCACAATAAGCTGTGGCTAATGCTTGGGTTTGTTGGCTGCCATCCATTAGGGTAATAGCGGTTGGGATTAACCAGGCTTGATTGGCAATAATTACAATGCCAATCAATAATGCGAGTCCAATGGATTGGATCAACGTTCGTAGTAAATCAGACGGGTCTTGTTTACCATAGGCTTGGGCGATTAACCCAGTGGTGCCCATGCGTAAAAAACCAAAGGCCCAAAATATAAAGGTAAAGATATTACTGCCAATGGCCACTCCGGCTAGATAACCAGAGTGTTCCAAGTGACCTAATACAGCGGTGTCCACTAGGCCCAACAAAGGCACGGTGATATTTGCTAACATCATCGGCCAAGCAAATGCCCAAATTTGCCGATGATACTTGGGGGTAATACCTTTGGTGGTGTTTTGGGGCGTGTTGTTAACGAGAAAGCTCATTCATTATTGAATGAGCTCAATGCTTGGGTGTTCTTGAGGGCCAATTTTGGCAGAGGAATTTAGGTGAAAGTTAGAATTTAATAAGTAAATGTATGTTTTTAAGGAGCCGTTAATCCAACGGAAGTCTTCTTCAGAATTCGCATGAACAATAACGCTGGCATTGCGATCAACAATTCGACGGCTTATATTTTCTAATTCAAGGCCTAGGGTTAATGATTGGTTATCGACATCCGTTTGTTTAAATATTAACAAGTCATCAGTGCTGCTAGGAGTGTTGGTGGTAGGTTTTCTCATTGCTAGTGATGATGGTGGTTGGTTGGGGTCAAAGGCCGTATTATTGGATGTGCTGTGAATGAGGTTATTTTCCATGGCCGTTTGTTTTGCTTTTTCAGCTTCTGATGCTAATTGAGCTTCACGTTGCTTTTGTTCTGCGAGTTTTTTCTTTTTGGCTTTAGCTTTAGCTGCTTGTAACTGTTTTTTCTGGGTGTTAATGCTGATAAGTTCGTTGATTTGTTTCTCTTTTTTATCCAATAACGATGATGTTGGGGTAATGGTACGAGCTTTGTTAATAAAACTTAAGGCTTTATTTAATGCTGTTCGATTAGGCGTTTTCTGTTTGGCGAGTGCTTTGTTTGCGAGTTGAATATAACGCTGGGCAATTTGAGACTCGATGTTGGCAATTTCGCTGTTGTAGGGGTTTTGTTTTCTTAAGGTAGCAAGTTTTTCTGCGGCATTGTTACCCTTGGGAGAGGATAGTCGCCAGTTTGCAATGTCTTGTTGAATGGCGTCTTCTAAGTCTGTATTTGTGGGGGCCGTTATTGGTGCGGCGCTGCTATCTTGGGGTTGAGGACCGGTTCGCAGGTTCATGCAGCCACTAAGGCTAAGACTTGCGAGGGCGGAAATTGAAATGAACGTGATAAACGACTTATACATAATGGCTCTCAAATATTTTGAATATGCTTCTTAATAACGTCTTATTTACTGCTAAGTGTAGACACAAATTAATTGTTTTCTTGTTAAGACTGACTTCCCCTTGTTAGGGTCAGGCTAAATAACAAACAGGCACTTAATACGATGCTGGGTCCTGCTGGTGTATCCCACTGCAATGATGCCAGCATTCCGAGAATAATTGATGTCATACCTATCAAACTTGCAAAAAGCGCCATTTGTTCTGGGGTGTTTGCCAGTCTTCGGGCGCCAGCGGGGGGGATAATGAGTAATGCAGTGATTAATAATGCCCCCACAACCTTCATTCCGATTGCCACGAGTAATGCCAAACAGATCATGTAAACCATGCGGATTTTATCTACAGCGAGACCTTCCGCACGGGCTAAGTCGCTGTTGATTAAGATGTTAAGTAGCGGATTCCAAATAAGTTTTGTGACAATGGCAAGTAATAGCGCACATCCACCAACCCAGAGGGTATCGGAGAACGTGACGGCTAATAAGTCACCAAATAACAGTCCTAACAAGTCTACTCTGACACCTTCTCTAAGGCTTACGAGTACTAATCCTAATGCGAGGGTGCCGTGGGCAACAATGCCCAGTAATGCGTCACTGCTAATGTTGCGTTGTTTTTGTAAGGTACTTAAGAGAATTGCCACGGATACCGTGACAATGATGACACCAACAATAGGGTCAAGGGAAAGGAATAGTCCAAGTGCAACACCAAGTAATGCTGAGTGGGCAAGGGTGTCGCCAAAATATGACATTCTTCCCCAGACAATAAAAGAACCTAGGGGGCCTGCAATAGCGGTGAGAATTAGACCGATGATGAGTGCTGGGGCTATAATCTCAATCATGGTGATGCCCTGAGCAGTTATTGTTGGAGTGAGTATCGTCTTTCACTACGTCACCGTGAATATTGTGGTGATGGTCATGATGGTGTGTGTATACCGCAAAATCTTTTTCGATACCCTGGTCAAACAAGGCCAAATACTCTGGGTGGTTTGCTACGGCATCAGCGGTTCCTGAGCAGCAAACATGCTGGTTTAAGCAGATGACCTGGTCGGTTCTTGCCATCACAAAGTGCAAATCATGAGATACCATCAAAATGGCGCATTGGCGTTTGTCCCGAATACTTGCCAATAATTGATACAGCTCTTGCTGTCCATGTAAATCAACACCTTGAGCAGGTTCATCTAATACCAATAATGTTGGGTTTCTTAGTAACGCTCGTGCGAGTAATACTCGTTGGAACTCTCCTCCTGAAATTGATTGGATGGGACGTGTGATGGTTTGCAGGGCGTTTACATCATTTAGCGCGGCTTCAATGTCGGGGCGGTTGGGGTTTCCCGCCAGGGCTAAAAAACGTTGAACGGTAAGTGGTAGACTGGGGTCGATTTGCAGTTTTTGAGGCATGTAGCCAATACGCAATCGTTTATGAATGTGGCGTTTTCCCGATGAGGGTTTGTACAAACCCAGCACAATCTTCAACAAACTAGATTTTCCGGCACCATTTGGACCAATAACCGTCATAATCTCCCCAGGGTTCAGTGCCATATTGATATGGTTCAGCAATGACTGCCCTCGGATACTGAGGCAGACATCATCAAGTTGAACAATCGGGGTGGTCATCGGGGCAGTAATCTCTAGGGGATAGGAATGGCGGGCTATCTTATCATCTTTAGATCATTGTTGTGGTAATCTTGTTTTTCAATAATGGGTTAAAAGGTAGTGGTATAAAGAATGGTGTTCATAAAAAGGGTGAGTCTAGTAAAGGTACCAATGGTACCGCTGTTGATAAGTATGTTACTGGGGCTTACTTTGCTTTCTACGGTAAGTTTGGCGTCTAGTCCCCCCTCCATATTGGCTTCGATCAAGCCATTGCAATTAATTGTTACGGCTTTAGATAAACCACTGCTACAACATGGCATTGACCTAGAAGTGAGTACTCTCTTACCCCCGGGGTCTACTCCTCACGACTATGTATTAAAGCCGTCGGATATCGTTCGGGTGTTGCAGGCTGATTTGGTTATTTGGATGGGGCCTGTAGTGGAGCCTTATTTGGTGTCCGTTATTGCTAGAGCTGAACCAGATAAAGTGATCGATATAAGTCAATTGAAAGGGCTTAAGCGCTTGGCATATAGAGAGCTACTTGAAAATGAAGAAGAGCATGACGACGATAAGCATGATGAACATAAGCATGACCATGATGAGATGTTGCAGTTTGATCCCCATATTTGGTGGTCGGTGGATAATGCTGAGATTATAGCGACACAGGTTTTGACAGCTTTGGATGTTAGAAATAACAAAGCGGAGAAGCAGGCGATTGATCAATACGTAATTGTTAAGCAGTCCATGCGAGCTATTAGGGCTCTGTTAACGAGTAGAAAAACGCAAGCATTGAAGCAACAGCCATCGTTTATTCTCTTTCACGATGGGTTGCAGTATTTAGAATCTGATTTAGGGGTGGTTTCTGCTGCTAGGGTGGCATTGGATGATGATCATCGTCCAGGTATTAAAACCTTATTAGCCCTGAAGCATAAGGTAGAAGTGAACCAGGTGGTTTGTGTTGTGGCAGAAACGAATACCAATGTTTCTATCATTCATAAAATCGAGGCAGCCACCCCCTTGCGTCAAATTGTCATTGATAGTTTGGGCTGGGGGCGGGCGAGTTACTACGATATGTTACAACAGGCTTATGATGAGATCCTTGCGTGTCAGTCGTAAGATAGTTCGACCTCGTAAGCGGCGAACTTTCGAATATTTATTACACCAGTATCTAATAACAAATATTGGCCTTTTATACCCATGAGTGTGCCTTCTACTAGAGGGTTTTTGTCAAAGTTAAAGGATGTGACTTTAGTCGGGTATACCTTTACGGGGTAATGGATGTCGATGGGCTCCTCATCCAGCCACTGCATTGCATCGTCTCCGTGCTCCTCTTTTAGTGCTTGCAGCTGTTCATCGCAGGCTTCTAAAAGTTGATCACGAATGGCTTTAAGATCTAAGGTTTCAACATCGTTTTTAAGCATCTTACGCCAGTTTGTTTTATCCGATACATGTTCGGCGATAATGACTTCTACTAATCCAGAGAGTTTGCGAGCACTCACTTTCATGATGGGTAGCGCTTGTATGGCACCCTGATCCATCCAGCGTGTTGGGATTTGAGTACCGCGAGTGATACCCACCTTAATACCCGATGAATTTGCTAAATAGACATAATGGGGTTTGAAGCAAAAGTCCTGTGCCCATTCAGGCTCCCGACAAGTGCCTTGATCAAAATGACAGGTTTCGGGTTTCATGATGCACATGTCACAGCTGGCGAGTTTTTTAAAACAAGGATAACAGTGGCCTTGGCTAAAACTCTTTTTGGTTTTGCGGCCGCAATGGCTGCAGAAAATCTGGCCAGTAAAATTGAGTCGAATGGAACGTCCAATAAGCGGATTTAGGGCAATGTTCTGGTCACCCATTGGCAGTTCGTAAGCAACGCTGGGGGTGTCGAAACTATCGCTATCACCCGCAAGAAGGTTGCGCATTTTCGCTAAAGTACCCGTAATAACGGTATTGTTGCTTGAGTGATTAGTATCTGTTGTTATATCTGCTGCTGTGTCTTCTGATATTTCTGGATTTGTCATTTTTTCTTTTATCATTCCTGCTTCTGCCATTCCTACTTTTACCATGTTAACAACGTCCACTCGGGTACTTGAATACGATCATAATCATTACGAATAAACTTACCGTCGCCGTTAGGGTCAACCAGATAATAAGGTTTGCCTATTTTAGGGATTACCTTAATACCATATACCTTGCCGTTTACCTGGTGTATTTGCATTTCTTTATCACCATCTTTCACAATGGTGACTTTGGGCTCAGGTTGAATGTCAGAGCGTTCATCATAAGGCTCTACTCTCGCGAATACAGAGAGGGGTATCAGTAATACAATCGCAATGAATAAGCGCATTAAGAACTCCATTGGCAGATATAAGGGGTTATAACTGAGGTTTCAAATGAGGTGTTAACTACAGTTTACTGTTATTCACTATATGCGACAAATGATAAGCATCATTTATTGCCCTTGTGTTGGAATTGCGATTATCCTGTTTAGTGTGGTCTTTGAAATCCGCTAATCGCTAATATAGTTGCGAAAATGGTAAGTTTTACTCGGTTGAGTCAAATATGTTGGATCAAATGAAAAAGCTAGAAAAAGTGAAAAATGTCCTATCTCGCGCAGCGTTAAAATTGCCACCTAAGCAGCTTGAAGTGATCGCAGGCAGCAAACCTTACGTCTGGGAAGGTCGAGCTTTAGATCCACAAATGCATGTCGTTGCCAAGGCTTATGCAGAGGAAAGCCCGTTACACTCGTTTCCTATTAGGCTTGCTCGAACTCAGTATGTTGAGAACTCCAAACTGTTGGACAGTCCCCGCCGGAAGTCCGTTAAGACAAAAAATAGAACGATCGAGTTATCGTCTGCGGCAGGCGTTCGATCGGTGGGTATTCGTATTTTTAACCCACCACAACTCACCAATGAACCTATTCCTGTTATGGTTTATTACCATGGTGGGGGCTGGTCGGTGGGAAGTTCGGATACCGTTGATGCCTTATGTTCAGGGTTTGCAGAAGACCTTAATCATATTGTGATATCAGTGGATTATCGATTAGCACCTGAGCATAAATATCCGGCAGCTGCAGATGATGCGGTGGATAGTTTCTTGTGGCTAAAAAACAATGCGTCCCATTATGGGGGTGATGAAAATAATGTGTATGTTGCTGGAGACAGCGCGGGGGCTAATTTAGCGGCAGTAGTGAGTCAGCAAACAGTAAAAAATGGATTACCTACTCCTAGTGCGCAAGTACTCATCTATCCCGCAACAGATTTGAGAAATTGTACATTATCCCATCACACGCAAGCTGAAGGTCTACCTTTATGTGGTAATACCATTAATTGGTTTGTTGGAATGTATATGGAGGGTGATACCCATAAAGAGGAAATTAAAGCATCTCCAGGGTTGGCAAAAGGGCAGTGGCTTAAAGATCTCCCTCCTGCGATTATTACCACCGCTGGTTTTGATGTGCTGCGAGATGAAGGGGAAGCATACGCAAAACATCTAAAATCGGCCGGTGTATCGGTGTGGTATCACGAATATAGTCATTTAATGCATGCTTATGTCACCATGACGGGCCATATTGCAGCGGCAGACGTTGCGATTAAGCACACCACTGAGCAGATAAGGACGTTGATAAAAAGGTAGTTGAGAGCTGCAGATAGCTTACTTATCTTCTGGCTTGTAAATACCGATAACGGTATACGTATGCTAGTCTTTTGTGGAATGTAGAAAGGTTTCTTAACTATTTATCCTTTTTGGCATAAAAACCTGACTCAATGTCCGCCTATTAACTCGTTGATTTTAAACAGAAATATTTTGATATGCTGTTGTGGTTAGAAAAATTTCGCTGAGAAGTCTCTTTGTGGTTAAAATAGGCGCCTTTAGTGATCGGCAAAGCAGTGATTAGGCAAACCTTACTAGGCAACACCATGACACGAGACATGCAGTACGCAGATGCGAGTATGGAAGCGATGTACCGAATATTTACGGTACCCGAAGCACCCAACTCAAAACTCGGTAGAATCGAACAACAGATATCAGAAAATCTGGTGGGTTTTCTCCAACAGCATGTGGTGGCTGTAGAAAAAGAGTTGCCGGAGTTAGAAAAGGACTTTGTTGATTCCGAAATTCCGGAAAAACCCATTTTTGTGTCTCAGCAAGCTAATTTTTTGTTAGATAAGTTGGTTGCTCAGTCTGTTCATACCTCATCTCCTAGTTTTGTTGGGCATATGACCTCTGCCCTTCCTTATTTTATGTTGCCGCTGTCAAAAATCATGATGGCACTCAATCAAAACTTGGTAAAAATTGAAACCTCTAAAGCGTTTACGCCGTTAGAGCGCCAGGTGTTGGGCATGATGCACCGGTTAGTCTATGAAAACGAGGGTGATTTTTATACTAAGTGGATGCATGAGGCTGGTCACTCATTAGGTTCATTTTGTTCTGGTGGCACCATCGCTAACCTAACGGCACTTTGGGTGGCGAGAAATAAATTATTAGCTCCCGATGGTGATTTTCGTGGGGTAAATTACTCCGGTATGTATGGTGCGTTAAAGCACTATGGGTATGATGGCGTAGCAGTGCTGGTAACGGAGCGAGGCCATTATTCGTTGGGTAAAGCGGCGGATGTATTAGGCTTTGGCCGAGAGAACCTCATTGCTATAAAAACGGATGAGAACAACAAAGCGGATATTGCCAATTTGCGGGAACAAGTAGCAGATCTAACCGCTAGAAATATTAAGGTTATGGCCATTATTGGTGTGGCGGGTACTTCTGAAACAGGCTCTGTTGATCCGTTAGATGAAATGGCGGATGTTGCTGAAGAAATTGGCTGTTATTATCACGTGGATGCTGCTTGGGGTGGCCCGACGTTATTCTCCAATACCTATAAACATATTCTAAAAGGCATTGAACGGGCAGACTCTGTGACTATTGATGCCCATAAACAGATGTATGTGCCGATGGGTGCGGGTTTGGTGTTGTTTAAAGAGCCAACCACTGTTTCAAGTATTGAGCATCATGCGGAATATATTATCCGTAAAGGTTCAAAGGATTTAGGTAGTTATACTTTGGAAGGTTCGCGCCCGGGAATGGCGATGTTGTTGCAGTCGGGGTTAAAAATCATCGGCCGTAGCGGTTATGAGATTTTGATTGATGAGGGTATCAATAAGGCTCGCTCTTTTGCGGATATGATTAATCGTGAAGAGGAGTTTGAGTTGGTGTCGGCTCCCGAGTTGAATATTCTGACGTATCGATTTGTGCCTGCTTATGTGCAAAAAGCATTGGCTGCGGCTTCTGAGGGTAAGCGGAATAAAATTTTGGATGTGTTAAATCGCCTGACTAAGCGTATTCAGAAAGCGCAGCGTGCTCATGGTAAGTCTTTTGTGTCACGTACTACGTTAACTCCGATGAAGTATGATCATTATCCTGCAGTGGTTTTTCGAGTGGTGTTGGCGAATCCGTTGACCAGTATGGATGTTTTGCGGGCGATTATTATGGAGCAGTTGGAAATTGCGGGTAGTAATTCTTGTAAGGTGTTTATGGCGGAGCTTGCTTGTTTGTGTGATATACCTGCGGAGTAATTGTTGCCTCCCACTTGGAGGGGCTCCGTGATAGCATGGGTTATCTTTTTTAGTTGGTTAGCGGGTCTCAGAGTTCGCACCGAATTTGATGCCTTATTTCAGAAACCGCAGCTAGTACATCCTTGTATGCTTTCTTCGGCGTCCTTGCCTCAGAGATTTCTGAAATAAGGCATCAAATTCGGCGCTAATTGTGAATTTCCAATATCTTTAGAGTAGCGAATAATTTTATTCCAGCATCATTGTTTTGTGCTGGTTTTTTAACCAGATTGGATTGTAAACATGTCAAACCCTTCAACAACCAAGCCTTTAGTGCTTGTGGATGGATCTTCTTACCTTTACCGCGCGTTTCACGCATTGCCGCCGTTGATTACTTCACAAGGCCAGCCAACGGGTGCGATTAAAGGTGTGCTTAATATGTTGAAGCGCCTGATGAAGGATTATCAATCAGATCAGGTTGCGGTGATCTTTGATGCGAAGGGTAAAACTTTTCGTGATGATATGTTTCCGGAATATAAAGCGAATCGCCCTCCTATGCCGGATGATTTGCGAAGTCAGATTAAGCCGTTGCATGAGTGTATTAAAGCTTTGGGTTTTCCCATGTTAATTATTGATGGGGTTGAGGCGGATGACGTGATTGGTACGTTGTGTGCGGAGGCGTCTGAGAAAGGGATTGATACCGTTGTGTCTACGGGTGATAAGGATATGGCACAGTTGGTGACGGAGCATGTCACGCTGGCAAATACTATGACGGATACGGTGATGGATCTGGCGGGTGTTAAGGATAAGTTTGGCGTTGAGCCGGATCAGATTATTGATTATCTAGCGTTGATGGGAGACAGCGTTGATAATATTCCGGGTGTGCCTAAGTGTGGTCCAAAAACGGCGGTTAAGTGGTTAACGTTATTTGGTTCTTTAAAAGGTGTGATGGAACATGCTGATGAAGTGAAAGGTAAGGTGGGTGAAAACTTACGCGGAAGCTTAGAACAGTTGCCGTTGTCTTATGAATTGGCCACAATTAAGTTGGATGTTGAGTTGGATGTAGGTATTGCTGACTTGGTGATGGAGCCTGCGGATAAACCGGCACTGTTAGCGTTGTATAAAGAGTTAGAGTTTAAAAGTTGGATAGCAGAGGTATCTTCTGCAGGTTCTGATGATGCGGAAGAAATGGAAGCTCCGGTTGCTGATATTGAAACCGATTATCAGGTTATTTATACCGAAGAAGAATTTGAGAAATGGTTGGAAGCATTGGCTGCTAGTGACGTGTTTGCGTTTGATACCGAAACTACCAGCTTAAATTACATGGAAGCCGAGTTAGTGGGGTTGTCGTTTTGTTGTGAAGAAGGCAAGGCGGCGTATGTTCCTGTTGACCATCGTTATCCTGGTGCACCAGAGCAGTTGTCACGAGATTGGGTGTTGGATAAATTAGCACCGTTATTGGCAGCGGAAACTCCCAAAAAAGTGGGTCAGAATTTAAAATACGATAAAAATGTGTTGGGTAATTACGATATTGACATTAATGGTGTAGCGTTTGACACCATGTTGGAATCTTATGTTTTTAATTCAACGGCTACTCGTCACGACATGGATAGTTTGGCGCTAAAGTATTTGGGCCATAAGACGATTCATTTTGAAGATATTGCGGGTAAAGGCAAAAAACAACTTACCTTTGATCAAGTTGATATTGAATTGGCAGGCCCTTATGCGGCTGAAGATGCGGATGTAACTTTGCGTTTGCATAATGTGCTTTGGGCCAAGTTAGAAAAAGAGCCAACGTTGATTTCTGTGTTTGAAGATATTGAAATACCGTTGATGCCGATTATCTCTCGCATCGAACGTACAGGGGCATTAATTGATGCTGATATGTTGCGTTGTCAAAGTCAATCTTTGGCGGTTCGTATGCAAGAAATTGAGGCAGAGGCACACGAATTGGCGGGTCAGCCGTTTAATTTGTCATCCCCAAAACAATTGGGTGAGATTCTGTATGAAAAGTTAGGTTTGCCGGTTATTAAGAAAACTCCGAAAGGGGCTCCGTCTACCGCAGAGCCGGTGTTGCAAGAGTTGGCGTTGGACTATCCGTTGCCAAAAATACTCATGGAATATCGCAGCATGAGTAAATTAAAATCCACTTATACCGATAAATTACCAGAACTAATTCACCGAAGAAGTGGTCGAATTCATACATCGTATCACCAAGCAGGTACAGCGACGGGACGATTCTCCTCTTCTGATCCAAATTTACAAAACATTCCGGTACGTTCTGAAGAAGGCAGAAAGATTCGCCAAGCGTTTATTGCAAAACCCGGTTGTAAACTAGTCGCAGCGGATTATTCTCAAATTGAATTACGTATCATGGCGCATCTATCCGGTGATGAAGGTATGGTGGCGGCATTTAATGATGGTTTGGATATTCATAAAGCCACGGCGGCAGAAGTAGTGGGTGTTGAAATTGATGAGGTGACCACTGAGCAACGTCGAAATGCTAAAGCGATTAACTTTGGTCTGATTTATGGCATGTCTGCTTTTGGTTTGGCAAAAAACCTGGGGATTTTACGGGGTGAAGCTCAGGAATATATTGATACGTATTTTGCACGTTATCCTGGTGTTCACGAATACATGGAGCGTATCCGAGGGAGCGCTGCGGATGATGGGTATGTTGAAACCTTATTTGGACGTCGATTATATTTAGCAGAAATTAATTCTACCAACGGTATGCGGCGACAAGCGGCAGAACGAACGGCTATCAATGCACCGATGCAAGGTACCGCTGCAGACATCATAAAACGTGCGATGATTTCTGTGGATCAATGGCTTACGGATGAAAAACTTGAATCTCGTGTAATTATGCAGGTGCACGATGAATTGGTATTGGAAGTGCCAGAGAATGAAATTGATGTTGTTGTTGACGGATTAAAGCAACGTATGAGCGCAGCAGCAGATCTATCTATTCCCTTGGTTGTGGATGTAGGTATTGGTGATAACTGGGATGAGGCACATTAGTCATGATAGAAAAAGATGAATCGTTGAATGTTTTTGATGAACCATTAGCACCTTGTAGTGAAGAGCCGTTGACCGGTTTTTTTCGAGATGGTTGTTGTAATACCAATGAGCAGGATGTTGGTTCTCATACGGTTTGCATTGCAATTACCAAAGAGTTTTTGGAATATTCTCGATTTCGAGGAAACGACCTTTCAACACCAATGCCAGAGCATGGTTTTTCGGGTTTAACAGAAGGTGATCGATGGTGTTTGTGTGCCGCACGCTGGCAAGAGGCTTATGACCAAGATATGGCGCCTAGAGTGCATTTAACACGAACCCATAAAAAGGCGCTGGAAATTATTCCATTGTCACTGCTGCGCCAATTTGCTGCCGATTTAAACTAATAGGGGTAACGGATTATGAGCAAAACAACAACATCAATAACACCATCAATATCATCACCCAAAAAACCGATCACTTTGGATGACTTGTGTTTTGATAATCGTTTTGTTCGTGAGTTACCTGGCGACCCAGAAACAAAGAATTTTTGTCGCCAAGTGGAAGGAGCGTATTATTCGTTAGTGAAACCAGCTGCAACAGTAAAACCTTCTTTGGTTGCTTACTCTTGCGATGTAGCTGGTCTGCTTGATTTGTCTGATGAGAGCTGTAAGTCACCACAGTTTGTCCGCGTTTTTTCAGGCAACGAATTGCTACCTAAGATGCAGCCATTTTCTATGTGTTATGGCGGTCATCAATTTGGAAATTGGGCGGGGCAACTTGGAGATGGGCGGGCGATTAATTTAGGGGAAGTGGTTAATCAGCGAGATGAACGATGGTATTTGCAATTAAAAGGCGCGGGTATTACTCCCTACTCCCGAAATGCAGATGGTTTAGCGGTATTACGTTCCTCGGTACGTGAGTTTTTATGCAGTGAGGCGATGCACTATCTAGGCGTACCAACCACTCGAGCGTTAAGTTTAACGTTAACCGGTGATACCGTTGTGCGAGATATGTTTTACGACGGTAATGCAAAACCAGAGCTGGGTGCTGTTGTGTGTCGTGTGGCGCCGAGTTTTACGCGGTTTGGTAATTTTCAGTTACCTGCCTCTCGTGGTGATATCGATCTGCTTAAAAAACTGGTGGCTTATACGATCACCACGGATTTCTCACACGATTTTCCAGATCAGGATTCTTTAGATCAGGGCTCAGTAGATATAGCTGAGCCAACAAAAGAAAACATTTTGCAGTGGTATAACAAGGTGAGCGAACGTACCTTGGATATGGTGTTGCATTGGATGCGTGTCGGGTTTGTTCACGGTGTGATGAACACGGACAATATGTCGATACTAGGATTAACGATTGATTACGGCCCCTATGGCTGGTTAGAAGATTATGATCCCACTTGGACGCCAAATACCACAGATGCAAGCAATCGACGTTATCGTTTTGAGCATCAACCCCAGATAGCCCATTGGAATTTATTGCAGCTTGCTAATGCTATCCTCCCTCTTGTTGGCGATGAAGATAGTGATAGTAATGAAGGTCGAAAGGCGTTAGAAGCGACGTTAAATCAATTTGCTGAGAATTATCAGACACGGCATTTGGCTATGCAGTTAGAAAAACTGGGTTTAAAACCCTTGTCAGCGAAGCAGACACTTTCAGAACAAGGGCATTCAGATGATGCTGTTCTGGTAACGGATTTGTTAACATTATTGCAATCAGTTGAAACAGATATGACGTTGTTTTACAGGTGTTTAGCTGAGGTTGATGTTTCATCGTCAACCGTCTTAACATCTAAAGAATATGTGTCGCTTTTGACTGATGCTTATTATCAACCGGATCAGTTAACGGAAGAGTATACATTGCAGTTACACCAGTGGGTGGAGCGTTATGTCATACGTAGTGAATCAGAGGGGGTGGCACAGACTCAACGTAAACACATCATGAATGCTGTTAATCCGTTATATGTATTACGTAATTACCTTTCTCAGGTAGCGATTGATAAAGCGGAGAACGGTGATTTTTCGGGTGTGGAAGAATTGATGGAAGTGCTAAAAAACCCATATATAGAGCAAGAAGGGAAAAAGCATTTAGCGGAGAAACGACCGGAGTGGGCTCGGCATCGGGCTGGATGTTCGATGTTATCCTGTAGTTCTTAGCAAGAAGGTGAGTGCTGGCTATGTAAGCCGTTGATTTTATAGTGGAGGATCAATTCTAAATTTATTTCAAATTTTTATGAACTAATGGCAAACATACCCCTCTAATACTTTGAAGCTAAGGTATACGTTCCCAGATAGGCTGAATAGCGAGTGATTCAGCCGCAATCCACTACCCTTTCTCAAAGGGTAGTATCCAGCCGGTAGTTCTCCCCAAGTCTACCGGCTTTTTTTTGCCTAAAATTTAGTTCTGCTGTGAATATCTTATGCTTTTAAAACTCCGCCGATTGAGCATTTTTGTGATTAACGGATGTTTTTTTGATTGATGCAGCATGGGTTAGAAAAGCAAGAATCGCTGCTGGTTTTGCCGGTTTGTGTAATAGAAAGTCTTTTTCGTTAAGCCCATGGCGTTTAAAATCGACGCTTCTGTCTGCCGTAACCATTAAGGCAGGGAGAAATGGCATTGTGCAGAATTCACGTATATCACGAATAGCGTGGATACCGGTTTGGTTGTACTGCAGTTGAAAGTCGCTAATAATAGCGTCAGGACGAAGTACTGAGTTGTTTAGCTGTTGTATTACGTTTGTGCTTGATTCTGCAGATAGAACAACACATTCCCATTGTTGCAATAGTTCGGTCATGTTTTCCCGAATGGCTTGATCATCATCGATAACCAAGACACAAAGCCCCTGGATAGAGGGTTTATGTTTAGAACTGGATTGCATCGTGCTGAAATCAGGGGTTATAGGGTTGGATGAATTAGCTTTTTTCCCGATAGGTATGAACAGCGAGAAATGAGTGCCCTTTGAGGACGAACTGAACTGGAGGTCTAAGCCTAGTATCGAAACTAAGCGCTGGACTAAAGCTAAGCCTAAACCGAGACCGTTGGAATTGTGGTTAGGGTTTTCTAAAGGGTAATTTTCATCAAATATAGAGTTTTGTTTATTATTCGGTATTCCGATTCCTGTATCGGATACTTGAATTTTGATGTTGTCATTTTGTCTATGGGTTGAGACAGAAACTTCTCCAGATTCGGTAAAACAGATAGCATTGCTGACAAGGTTATTTAATATCATGCCGTACAGTTCTGGATCGGAGTACGTATATTCATCGGTTTCTTCAATCGTAAAACGTAAGTTTTTTTCTTGGGCATTGGCTTGAAACGTACTCAAAATTTGTTGGTGCACGCCTGACAATGGGAAATTCAACATTTCACTTTGCATTTCTCGTGAATCAAATCGAGAAATATAGGATAAATTATTAAACATACCCTCTAAAGCAGCAACGGATTTATTGATTGTTGATAATGAACGATGCCCCTTGTCGTTATCAATAAAGTGTCCTAAGTTACTGGCACAGAGAGAGATGGTGTGTAATGGCTGTCTTAAGTTATGACCTGCCGCGGCAATAAATCGAGATTTTCCGATGCTGATTTTCTCAGCCATCTCCTTTTTTTCTGTTAATGCCTGTATAAGGTCAAGGTTTTCTAGTCTCGCCTGAATAGCGTCTTTAAAACGTTGATTCATACCTTTAACAAAATTAAAAACGATAATATTAAAAATAAATAGTATGGGGAGTATGGTGAGATGAAACCAGTCAGCCTCTGCAAGTAGCCGAATGCAAACGACGCTGCCACTACCAAGGGCCAATGCAATGTAACTGGGCAAATGAATAGATAAAAAACTAGCAGATGCTAAAATCATACAAAAAAGAAAGGTAGCCATTTGTATTTGGTAAAATAGGCCGTAGTTTTGAGCATCATAAAATAATAAAAAAAACACTCCGAATAGAAAACCATAGGCAGCGGTTAGGGCAACTTCGAGTCGAGCCCAGTAGGCAGGGTTAAGCGATGTCTCTTCGTTTTTAATGCTATGTTCATGGCGAGAATATACAAAAAAATTGATCATCCGAAATAGTGCTAATAAGGCAAAGGTGCTTAGCCATAATAAAACCGCTACTTGTTCGTTAGGGTTTACCATATACCAGACTAAGAAAGCCATGATACTCGCACCGGAAAAGGTTAAACCAGTGGTTAGAGGCACATTAGAATAGAGCTCACGTATTTGTTCTTGGAATACCTCTAATGCTTGGGCATTGGCTTTATCATTCGTATTATCGATTTTTGGTTTGCTCACGTACGATAACCTCCTGTAACTCAAGCGTTAGATTATTCCGGATCATTATTCTTTAATTTGTAACCAGCGAGCAATAACTTGGTGTGCCTCATCGACCCCATCTCTTTTTAGCGAAGAAAACAACTGGGCAGTAATATGTTCCCCTATTTGAGCGACCTCCTCTTGTACATTGAGTAATACATTTTTGGCTGGGCCACTTTTGAGCTTGTCTGATTTGCTTAGTAAAATATGTACTGGCATGCCGAAGTGAGTGGACCACTCCAGCATCATGAGATCAAACTCTCGTAAAGGGTGACGTACATCCATAACAAGAATAAGTCCCGCCAAACACTCACGGCGCTCAATATACTCACTCATATTGGCTTGCCATTCAATTTTCATGGCCTCAGGCACCTGTGCGTAACCGTAACCAGGTAGGTCGACCAGCCTAAGTTGCTCATTAATGCCAAAGAAATTAATTAACTGAGTTCGCCCTGGCGTTTTACTGGTACGTGCCAGCTTCCTCAGGTTACTAATGGTATTGATGGAACTGGACTTACCCGAGTTAGAGCGGCCTGCAAAGGCAACTTCTAAGCCTTCGTTTGGGGGGCATTGTGCGAGCTTTTGCGCACTTTTGAGAAATTCAGCCTGTTGCAATAGCGATGCAACGGCATTATCCCGTACGGGCTTGTCCACTTCTGGCTCTTTACGTGTATAGGGGTAAGGGGTATTAGGTTCCCGCTTGTTTTTTTTGGAGTTTGCTCGTTGTTTTTTCTGATGAGGACTGGCCATTAACTTATGCTCAAAAATTGGAAATCAGGGGCTATTTTAAAGGGGTTTTACGTTTTGCGATAGTTTACCTTAATACAGCGGGTGCATGGAGTTTCCAAGTATCGAAGGTATAGGTTATAATTCGCTAGTTTGATGGAGAATACCGATGTTTTTACGAGGTATCTCATTGATTTTATAATAAAATGCCATATGAGAGAGGCCTGTACACAGAGGCCATGACAGAGAGATTAAGGGTAATAATATGAAGAAATTAGTTATCGCATCTGCTATTGCAGTGTTAGGTTTCGCTGCTTCCGTTCAAGCTGAAGCTCCTGCTAAGTACAATGCGACTTGCATGGCGTGTCATGGATTTGGTGCTGCAGGTGCTCCAATTACGGGTAACAAAGAAGCATGGGCATCTCGTGTTGCTCAGGGTATGGATGTTCTAGTAGCAAGTGCTAAAGCCGGTAAAGGTGCAATGCCTCCGATGGGGTTATGCGCAGATTGTTCTGACGATGAGCTAAAAGAATTGATTACATTTATGTCTACAGCTAAGTAATTGCTTTTAAAAACATTACAGTAAGTTGTACAGGAGGCGTTGGATCTGATCTATAGCAATAATGCATAGACGGAAACAACGCTTCTTATATTTAGCCATGCTGGTTGAGATATACCCCCTATACAGAAATAAATACGCTTTAGAGCAAAACTGGACGTTAAGATGAACCAAGTAACAAAGATTGTATCCATTGTATTGATGATGCTAGCGACGGCTGGTATTGCAGAAGCCGCTGGTGATGCGGAAGCTGGAAAGGCTAAAGCGGCGGTATGTGGCGGTTGTCATGGGGCAGATGGGAATAGCATGATTCCTAGCTTTCCAAAATTGGCAGGCCAGAATGAGCGGTACTTTATTAAGCAAATAAATGATATTAAAAGCGGTGCTCGTAACGTTGTTGCGATGACGGCTATCGTTGGTGGTTTAAGCGATCAAGATATTGCTGATTTAGGCGCATATTTTGGCTCTCAGACCATTAAAGTGGGCATGGTTAAGACTGATTTGTTAGAGCTCGGTCAAAAAATATACCGAGGCGGTAACGTTGATACCGGAGTGACTGCGTGTGCTGCATGTCATGGTGCAACGGGTGAAGGGATGCCTGCAGCAGGTTATCCAGCTCTTGGTGGTCAGCATACTGCCTACGTAGAAGCACAGTTAAAAGCCTTCCGTGCAGCAGGACGTGCTGATGAATCAGGTGTTCGCCGTACTAACGATGGTGACTCTATGATGATGCAAAGTGTTGCAGGGCGACTAAGTGATCGCGAGTTAAAAGCGGTTGCGAGCTATATCAACGGCCTTAAGTAGAGCGACTGAAGAATATAGATCAAAAAGGGGTGGCGTGAGCTGCCCCTTTTTATTATCTGCGAAACGGTTTGTAGCATATTCTACGGAATATTTAGGGAACATCAGCGCTGTACTAGACTCTAACGCTAAGCTAAGAAAAACAACTAATATACGTAACGATTGGGAAATATAATAAATGAAACAAGTACAAAAACAGCTGTTTACCTTGATTGTGGGTTTATTCGCCGGGTTATTGGTGTTGACTGCACAGGCTGAAACGTTTCGTGAGGGAGTTGATTATACGGAATTAAAGCAACCTATTCAGACTGCTGACCCTAGTTCAATTGAGGTTCGAGAGTTTTTTTGGTTTGGCTGCCCCCACTGCTATAAATTGGAGCCATTTGTTCATAATTTCTCCCAAAACTTACCTGAAGGAGTGACTTTTTTACAAACACCTGCGCCTTTAAACAAGAGTTGGATGAACCATGCTCATGCGTTTTATGTGATGGAGCTGTTAGGCAAGACCAAAGAAATAGCACCTGCATTGTTTAATCAGCTACATGTGGCGAAAAATAAGCTATTTAGCCAAGAAGAACTCGCTGGTTTTTTTAAGAGCTATGATGTATCTGAATCGGATTTTAATAAGCTTTTCCAATCCTTCCCAGTTCGCACAAAGGTACGCCAGGCGGAGGCCTTTGCAAAAGCAGCGCGGTTGAGTGGGGTACCTGCTATTGTTGTTAATGGAAAATATGTTGTCGGAACGAAGATGGCAAAAGGCTTTCCTCGTATGATGCAGATTGTTAACTTTTTGATTGAGAAAGAAAGGGTCACGATGCAGGCTGCGTTATAAAGAGTATACGAAGTTAATCATTATCGATGAGCCCTTCTGTGAGGGAGGCACTGGTCATCGAATGAAAGTTTGATAAACTCTAAAGGCTGGGTGTGAAAATCCGGCTTTTTTCATGTTTGGCTTTTATCTATCACAACGCGTGTTGGCTGAAAGCTACTAGGTTTATCCGTTAGGAGCGTAAGGTTGTCATTTCAGATCAATCATGAGGTGTTAGAGCAAGGTGATCAGTGTTTTTCTCGTAAATACGGGAAAGATGTGCCTGAGACTCTAAAGCTGCTTTCTTACAATATACAAGCGGCAATTGGTACAAGCTCTTACCACCACTATGTCACTCGCAGCTGGCGTCATCTGCTCCCTGACTGGCGTGGTGTTCAGCGACTAGATGATATTGCAAAAGTGCTAGTGGATTATGACTTGGTAGCACTACAAGAAGTGGACGGTGGCAGTCTGCGTAGTAGCTTTGTTAATCAGGTATCGTATTTGGCGGATGTTGCGGGTTTTGATTATTGGTATCAACAACTGAATCGAGACTTTGGTCGATTCGGGAAGTTCTCAAATGGCATCTTATCGCGTTTTGTACCTTATGAGTTACAAGACCATAAGTTACCAGGCTTAAAAGGTCGTGGGGCTATTGTTGCTAAGTACGGGCACCCTGATAACCCGTTGGTATTGATAGGGTTGCATTTAGCGTTAAGTGAAAAGGCGCGTTTTCGTCAATTGGACTATATTCGTGAATTAATTCAGGGTCATGAGCACGTTATTGTTATGGGGGATATGAATTGTCGAGGTGATCAGATTATTGATACTCCTTTGCGAGATACCCACCTTATTCAGGTTAATGGAGAGCATCACACTTTTCCAAGCTGGAAGCCCGATAGAAGTATTGATCACATTATGGTGAGCCCAAGTCTAAAGATAAATAAAATTAATGTGTTAGATCATACTCACTCTGACCACCGTCCAATAGCGATGGAAATCTGCTTGCCTAACTGTATTAGAGAGTCATTCTACGAGTAGATAGTTCCTTGCATATGTATAGTGCATTGTTTCTAAATGTTTTTTTTGTGGCCTTGCATAAACTTTCTAACTACTGATTCTTGAGTTTGTCGCTTTAAGAGTAAATTTGTCTATCGTTGGCTTAAGCACTACCTATACTGATAGTTACTCTATACTAATAGTTACCTTGTTCTTAAGTGATTACTCGACCCTCGTGCTTTGGCTTTCTGTGTTCCTGAGTGAGGTTATTTTTACGTTTAAAGAGCTTTATAAAACACTATGGCGGAAGCTGACCCTCAAAGTTGGAAAGAAAAATACCTGCAGTCTTTGGAAAGGTTTGAAGTGCAAGAGAAGCAGGCGTCGAAGCGTTTAGATCTTTTGCGTAAGGGTTTTGTGCGTGTAAGTTTGGCAGCAGATGGTCTGGATGAGCCATTAGATGATATTTTAGCTGAGCTACGTAATGCATTACGTGAAACCGATGATGTTTTGACATTGGAACCAATGATTGCTCGTTTGGAAAGTTGTGTTATTGCTTTGGATGATCATCGAAAAGATGATTTTGGGGTAGCTAACGAGATGATTGATAGTGCGCTGGCAGTAGCATTAGACGTTAAATTGCCCCGTAAAGACAAATCGGCTATAAAATCGTTTCGTAAGCAGCTGCCGGATATGTTGCAAGGTACGAGTGTTAATATTGATTTGTGGAAAGGTTATCTTGATGTTCAACAACCGGTTTTCGACTATCTCGTAGAGCTGGAAAAGGGAGAGTTGGCGAAAAAACCTGGAGGTTTGTTTCAGCGGTTATTTTCTAGCGCAACAGAGGACGCAAAAGAGAACGAAATAGAGGGCGATAACGAAGACGCTCTTGAGGAAAAATCAGATACGTCATCTATATATACGTCACCTGCAGTTGCGGATGATGTTGAACCGGTTGGTGTGTCGGAGAGCATAGAGCAACCTGTTAGTACGACAGAGGGGGAAACGACGGGGTTTAATAAAGACAGTGACCCTGTAAACGTGGCACCAGAGGGCGTCGTAGAATCTTTACCCGTAATAGTGGGTGATGAGTCGGATGAATTCAGAAAAGACGCAGATCATCTGAAAGAAGAATTAAAGTCTCGCACTGTTCAGGTTTTTTGTGGCTTAGTGGATCAAATTGAAACACCGAATGAATTTGATGACAGAAAATATAATTTAGTACTTCGATTGCAAAATGATTTCGATTGGGGCTTTTTGCCAGAGCTATTGACAGAAACAATGGAGTTGGTTGCTTCCACTAAAAAAGTTGCTCAGTTAGAGTTTGAAGGTTTTCTTGTAACGTTACATGATCGATTGCAAGATATTCAAGACTTTTTGCAAGTTGCACGAGCAGGCGAAGAAAAAGCACAACTTAATCAGACAAAGTTAGACCAAGAAGTTCGTATGGGCCTCAAGGAGATTAAAGCCAGCGTTGATGATGCGTTAGACATTGGTGTATTAAAAGAAGATATAACATTGATGGTCAATCAAATTGTTAATGTGATTGATACATTTCATGTAGATGAAAGGAGTCGACGAGATGAAGTTTACGATCGTATCGAGATGTTAGGTGCGAAGATGGTCGAAATGGAATCTGAAGCGACGGAATTACGTAATAACCTGGAAGCTCAACGATTGCAGGCGATGCGAGATCCTTTAACGGAATTACCTAACCGCCAGGCTTATGATGAACAAGTAGAAAAAGAGTTTTCCCGCTGGAAAAGGCATGACCGCCCCCTTAGTATGGCAATTGTTGATATTGATTTTTTTAAGAAAATTAATGATACGCTGGGGCACTTACGTGGAGATAAAGTATTAAAGCTGGTCGCTCGCGAGGTACAAATGAATATTCGTAGCGAGGATTTTGTTGCCCGTTATGGTGGTGAAGAGTTTGTGATACTTATGCCTGATACGGATGAAAATGCGGCATGTTTAGCGATAGAAAAAGTGCGGGCAGCGATTGAGTGCTGTCCTTTTAATTTTGCGGGAGAGAGGGTTTCAATTACGGCGAGTTTTGGGGTGTCAGCTATGAGAACTGACGATACAGTGATTTCTTGTTTTGATCGTGTTGATAAAGCATTGTACAAAGCAAAAGATAATGGCAGAAACCGGGTGGAACGAGGGTAGCTGATTTTAAAATATCTACGATTGGATATGATGTTTGAGTCGTTCGAGTAATAGCGCTTCATTGATGGGTTTGGTAATTAATTCATCAACCCCAGAATCCAATATTTCATTTTTTTCCTTAATAGTTGCATGAGCGGTGAGTGCAAAAATAGGGGCATGTTGGTATTTTTCAGTAGCCCTTAGTTTTATTGTGGCTTCTTTGCCGTTCATGCCTGGCAGTGATATGTCCAGTAAAATTGCGTCATAGGTATTGGATGCTGCGAGTTGTAATCCTACCACTGCGTTAAATGCGGAAGCAGTGGTATAACCTTCATCTTCAAGCATCCAGATGACTAACTTCATGTTGTCAGGGTTGTCTTCAATTACAAGAATGCTGCCTTTGCTGTGGTTTGACATATTTTATGATCTCTTTTTATCTATGATACAGGATTTAGGCCTGGGCGTATTGAGAGGCGTTGCCTAACCAGCGGTGAACTAACGGTGTGATAAGTGATGGCTCTTGTTGAATAATATATTTAGCGAGTTTTTTTGCCTCATATACTAATGACTGATCACGCATAAGATCTGCAATTCGAAAGGTAATATCCCCTGTTTGGCGGGTGCCTAAAACCTCTCCTGGTCCGCGAATTTCTAAGTCTTTTTCTGCAATTTTAAAACCATCGGTAGTTTCACGCATGATTTCTAGTCGTTGCTTGCTGTGCTCTGATAAGGGGGCTTGGTAGAGCAATAAACAGAAGCTTTCAATAGATCCCCTGCCGACACGCCCACGTAGTTGATGAAGTTGTGCAAGACCTAAACGTTCAGGGTTCTCAATGATCATCACACTAGCATTCGGTACATTAACGCCAACTTCAATAACGGTTGTTGCTACTAATAATTGAATTTCACCTTGCTTGAAGGCATCCATTATACTGACTTTTTCTTTGGATTTTAAGCGACCATGAATAAGACCTATGCGAATATTGGGTAATATAAGACTAAGCTGTTCGGCGGTTTTTTCTGCAGCTTGGCATTGTAATACTTCAGATTCTTCGATTAGTGTGCATACCCAATACACTTGTTTGCCCTCAGTACAGGCATTTAGTACTCGCTGTATTACTGCGTCTCGTCGATTGTTTGCTACAACAACGGTTTTTACCGGTGTACGGCCCGGTGGTAGTTCGTCAATAACTGACGTGTCTAAATCTGCATAAGCACTCATTGCTAATGTTCGAGGGATGGGGGTGGCGGTCATGATAAGTTGATGTACCACATAGCTATCATCACTTTTTTGAGTGAGTGATAAACGTTGGTGGACACCAAAGCGGTGTTGTTCATCAATGATGGCGAGGCCGAGTTTTTGGTAATGAACATCACCTTGAAATAATGCGTGAGTACCAATGATGAGTTGGCACTCACCAGACTCTAGCTCAGATAACTGTTGCGATCGTTTTTTCCCTTTTAGTTTTCCCGATAACCAGCCGACAGAAATGTTCAGCGGCGTGAACCAGTCAGTGAATGTCTGTAAGTGTTGTTCAGCTAATATTTCCGTTGGAGCCATGAGTGCGACCTGAAAGCCTTGTTCAATAACCTGCAATGCTGCTGATGCCGCCACTAGCGTTTTACCGCAACCAACGTCACCTTGTACTAATCGTAACATTGGGCTGTTTTGTATGAGATCGCTGGTGATTTCTTGGCACACTTTTTTTTGTGCGTTAGTGGGAGAGAATGGCAGTTGCTGTAAGAATTGCGGAGTGAGCGTTGAGCTTTCGGGGAATGATGGTGCTGTTTGCATTTTCATTTCCTGGCGGCGTTGTAATAAACTTAGGTGGTGAGCCAGCAGCTCCTCAAGTGATAAACGTTGTTGATGACGATGGGTGCCCTCCTCTAAGCTTTTGGTGTTAACTCCGGGTGGTGGATTGTGAATGAAATTTAAGGCGTCTTTTAAAGAGGGCCATTGATTATCGATGGCGGGCAATAATTCGCTAATGGTATTCCCGTCATTTAATCGATCTAAGGATTGTTGAGCAAGTTTACGTAATAGGTGCTGTGATACACCGTCTGTACTTGGGTATGTTGCTGTTAGATGCTCATCAACGGGGGTATTATTGTCGGTTAATATTTTGTACTCGGGGTGTACCATCTCGCGACCGCTGCTATTAAACCGTACTTCACCGAAGCAACGAACGGTTGCACCTTGTTCCAAGGCGTTTTTTTGTGCGGCAGAAAAATGAAAAAAACGTAATTGTATCGCACCAGAGCTATCGGCAAGTCGGCATACCAGCATGCGGCGTTTGCCAAAAATAACATCACACAGTTCAACATTGCCTTGGATGAGCACTTCTTCACTCATACGAGTACTGCCGATAGGGTGGATGCGTGTTCGGTCTTGATAGCGTGCGGGTAAATGAAATAATACGTCTTGTATTGAAAGTAGACCGAGCTTTTCAAGTTTTGTGGCGACCGCCGCCCCTACCCCTTTTAATTGTGTGATGGGGGTTTGGGATAGATGGTTGGGGTTGTAGCCTTCGTCTGCAGGTGTGTTTATTGGTGTGTTTTTTGACATGATAAGGAATTAACGTGATGCTCCTGGTATGGCGCAACTATTAATGGATGTAGCCAAAGCGTCAATGGCCTGAGTGCGGGGAAAACGCTTTCGCCATACAAGTGAGACTCGGCGAAAGGGTGTTTTACCTGCAAAAGGACGCTCCACCAAGGTATCACTATCATAAATTGAATTATCACTGGCAGAGCCAGGCAGTATGGTAAGGCCAAGACCCGAGGCAACCATATGCCGTAATGTCTCAAGTGATGTGCCAAGGGGGATGTCGGTGGCATCAAACGCTTTATTGATACTGGGGCAAGCGTGTAATACTTGGTCACGAAAACAATGTCCGTCACCGAGTAATAAAACCTTTTCTTTTTCTAATTGCCGCTTTGTGATGGACTTTTTTTCTGCTAAAGGGTGTTTGGCGGGAATTAATATACGAAAGGGTTCATCGTATAAATCAAGCACTTCGGTATTTGGTTCGTTAAAAGGCAAAGAAATAACGATAACGTCGATCTCGCCGTGGCGGAGCTTTTGTCGCAATACCGATGTATAGTTTTCTTCCAAAATCAGCGGCATGTTGGGTGCGCTGTCTTTGATGTGGCGGATAATATGGGGGAATAGATAAGGGCCAATAGTGAAGATTGCGCCAACCCGTAAGGGGGTGTTGAGTTGCCCTTTGCCTTCATCGGCAATGGTTTTAATAACATCGGCTTCCTCTAGAACTTTTCGTGCTTGGGCGATGATTTTTTCACCTAATGGTGTGACTTGAACTTCAGTTCGGCTGCGTTCAAAAATAACAAGATCTAGCTCTTCTTCCAGCTTTTTTATGGCGACACTTAGTGTTGGTTGGCTTACATAGCAGCGCTCAGCTGCTTTTCGAAAGTGCTTCTCGTGAGCCAGGGTGATGATATAGCGAAGTTCTGTGAGTGTCATAAGGGACCGTAATCAAATATTATAGAGGGGTGTGCTGAACTGTAGTCAAAAATTTATCATGATTTAGGGGGGAATCCTAGAATGAAGAAAAATATCTTAATTGTTGGGTGTGGTGATGTGGGGCGAGAAGCGGGTCGTCGTTTACAGCAGCTAGGATGTGCCGTGTATGGCATTAAAAGAACTGCGAGCGATGATATACCGTTTCCTTGTGTGTATGGCGATGTAAGTGACGTAGAAAGTCTCAGAGCGTGTTTTGCGCAGTTACCCGACGTTATACATTATTTGGTTTATACCGTGGCGCCTGCGGAACGTACAGAAAGTGCTTATCAGGCAGCATACCCTGAAGGCGTAAAAAACTGCCTGGCATGTATTGATATGCCAATATTGCAGGGTTTTTTGTTGGTTACCAGTACTGCGGTGTATCACCAGCAACAAGGCCAGTGGGTTGATGAATCAACAGAAACAGCACCGACGAGCTTTTCTGGGCAAAAATTACTAGCGGCAGAGGGCATATTAAGTAATTCTTCCGTAAAGGCGGTTGCTGTTCGATTGGGCGGAATTTACGGGCCGGGTCGGGAACGGCTAATTAATAAAGTAAAAAATGGGTGTGAAATAAATCGTGACATACCTGTGTATACAAATCGAATTCATCGAGATGATTGTGCAGGAATATTGAGCTATTTAATTCAAATGATTGACTCCGGGCGAGAGGTAGATAACTGCTATGTGGGTGTTGATAGTCACCCGGTATCGGAATGGGATGTGTTGAGTTGTATCGCTGACTTACTCAATATTAACGGGCCTGTTCATAATGAAGGTATGCAGGTGCATCATCAAAATAAACGTTGTCGTAATGATCGTATTCGCTCGCTGGGGTATGAATTCTTGTTTGAACATTATGAGGATGGCTACAAGCAGTTAATAAAAAATGGTTAGGCAGGTGTAGTTCTTTGCGAGTGATTGAACAAGGAAAAATTCCCTAAATGGGTGAGAACCATGTCTCATCCATCGTCATAGACGCGGGCTCGCTGTGACTGAGCGCAAGTTCTGAGGCAGAGCTGACAGACGTTGATACTAAGGTTTGGTACGGTGAGGCATGTTTAAAGCAGATACGACAATTCTGCTTGAATTTTCGTACTAATTTATTTGAGGGGAGAGTTATGAGGTCACTGTCATCGATTTTTTATCGAAGTGTATTTTTAATGGTTACTGGGGTTTGTGCATTATTGCCGCTGCAGCTTAATGCATCATCAACCCTAATTGAAAATAGTGTCTTTACCTCTCAGTTACTGGATGCAGAGCCTGTTGATTATTTAAACTCGGCTTATTTGAGTGATGGAAAAATATATATCTACTTAAAATGGCAAGATTTGGATAAGCGATTATATGATGTTGAGAACTTTATTTATGATGGGAATAATCGTTTGGTAGGCCATTCAAAATACGGCTTTAAGCCATCAGATTCGAACTGGCGTTCTTGGACTAAGTATAATTTTCGTTCAAATGTTGATTATCCTGGCAACTGGCGTTTTGTTGTAAAGCTAGATGGCGAGAAGATTTTGGAAAAAACACTGTACGTTGGTGATTAGAGGAAGTTTGTGTAGGTTTGCGTTGATGCAGGCATAAAAAAACCGACCAGGTTATAGGTCGGTTTTTTTATGCCTGGAGCGTAACTATCCTTATAAACTATTAATAGGAATAGTTTGCAGCGTCACCTGAAAGTTCCATAACGGCATCCATTTCCACTTCGGCTCCCTTGGGCAGAGAAGCTACACCAATAGCCGCGCGTGCTGGATAGGGCTTTTCAAAGTAACGAGCCATTACTTCGTTAACTAATGCAAAGTTGTTAAGATCTATCAAAAATATGTTCAACTTGGCAATATCTTGTAAGGATCCGCCGGCCGCTTCCGCTACTGCTTGTAAATTATCAAATACACGGGTGATTTGAACATCCATATCCCCTTCTGCTAACACCATTGTTTCGGGTACCAGAGGAATTTGTCCTGACATATATACTGTGTTGTTGCATTTTACCGCTTGTGAATAGGTACCAATCGCTTGTGGTGCTTTATCCGTTTGGATTATTTCACGGCTCATGTGTTTTGTTCCTTAACTAGTTTCGTGTGCGTGTGATTTTGGTAACTGATTTGGCTTTGCGTATTTTGCGGATGGTGCTAGCAAGGTGTACCCTATCTCTTACGGCGATCTGTAGCGTGACTACACTCAGGTGGGCGTCTTTTTCATCAAGGCTGATATTTTCAATGTTGGCGTCGGCTTGAGAGAGTATGGAAGCAAGCATCGCCAATACGCCACGCTCATTTTCAATATTTACGCGTAGCTCTACAGGGTATTCACCGGAAACTTCTGTGGCCCATTGAACGGAGACACACTTTTCGGGGTTGGATTTTGTTTCTGCTGCAATGTTATTGCAGTCATCTCGATGAACCACCATGCCTCGCCCAGCACTTAGGCGGCCAATGACAGAGTCCCCTGGGATGGGGCGACAGCATTTTGCAAAGTTTATGACCATGCCTTCAGTGCCACGTAACACTAAGGGTGAGGAATCATCTTGGTCCTCTGGTGTTTCATCTGTTTGTTTGGGCTGAAGGCGTCGAGCTGCAATTTGTGCCATCAATGTTCCTAACCCAATATCTTCTAATAAGTCATCGAATTCGGTGAAGCCAGACTCTTCTATGGTGCGTTTTAAAGACTCCGGGTCAATAGCATCAAGGGTGAGGTCTAGTGTGGCTAACGCTTTTTCAAGTAAACGTTGCCCAAGAGCGACAGACTCTGAGCGGCGCTGATTCTTTAAGAAATGTCGGATGTTGCTGCGTGCTTTTGCGGTTGTTACAAAGCTAAGCCAGGCAGGGTTTGGAGATGCACCAGGTGCTGTGATAATTCGAATGGTTTGCCCGCTCAGTATGGGGGTGCTTAGTGGAACCAATCGATGGTCGATACGTGCCGCGACACAGCTTTTTCCAACGTCGGTGTGTACCGCATAGGCAAAATCAACAGGAGTTGCGCCGTTAGGCAATTCGAGAATGTTGCCTTTGGGGGTGAAGACGTAAACCTCATCAGGGAAAAGGTCGATTTTGACGTTTTCAATAAATTCTAGAGAGTTGCCCGCACGCTGCTGCATTTCCAAAAGCCCTTTTAGCCATTGCTTAGCGCGGTTTTGTGCACCTGTGGCGGGGTCGTCTGATTTGTATAACCAGTGAGCTGCGATGCCATTATTTGCCATGGCTTCCATTTCATCGGTGCGAATCTGTATTTCGATAGGGATGCCGCGCATACCTTTAAGGATGGTATGTAGCGATTGGTAACCGTTTGTTTTTGGGATTGCGACATAGTCTTTAAACCGCCCAGGTATAGGTTTGTAAAGGTTATGCACTGCACCAAGAGCGCGATAGCAGTTGTCGACAGACTCAACAACGATGCGGAACCCATAAACATCCATAATCTGGTCAAAAGGTTTGCGTTGGGTGCGCATTTTTTCGTAAATGCTAAAAAGGTGCTTTTCTCGCCCAATGACGTGAGCTTGAATGCCCTCTCGTTCCAAACGGTTGGTGATAGCTTCTTGGATTTGGGTGATAACGTCTTTTCGGGAACCCTTGGCAAGTTTTAGGGCTTTTTTGATACGTGACGAGCGCATTGGATATAAGTTGGCAAAGCAGAGGTCTTCCAACTCCATACGGAAGTCGTTCATACCAAGGCGGTTGGCGATAGGTGAATATATCTCCAGGGTTTCTGTGGCAATGCGGCGACGTTTTTGGGGGTGGAGAATGCCCAGAGTGCGCATGTTGTGAAGGCGATCGGCAAGTTTTACAAGGATGACACGAATATCTTCGGTCATTGCCAGCACCATCTTTCGGAAGTTCTCGGCTTGTTGCTCGGCACGAGATTCAAATTTGATGGCGCCAATTTTGGTAACACCGTCTACTAATTCTGCGGTGACTTCATCAAATTCTTCGGCGAGGGTTTTCTTGGTAATGGGGGTGTCTTCGATAACATCATGTAACAGCGCAGCCATAAGGCTTTGGCTATCCATATGCATGTCAGCAAGTATTTTACATACGGCTAGCGGGTGGGTGATATAGGGGTCACCGCTACGTCGAGTTTGACCTTCATGAGCTTTTTCGGCGTAATAATACGCACGAACAATCTGGTCGGCCTGACCAGGTTCCAAGTAACTCAGTTTTTCTGTAAGACTATCAAGGCTTTGCAACGCCCATCTCCTAACTCGTGATATAACTGAGTGTAATGGCTATGGGCGTAAATGAGAACAATTGTCGATACAATTGTGTAACTATTTTATTAACGCTTCGTTATAAATCAAGAGGAGTTAATAAAATAGTTTGTCGGAAAGGTGTTTAAAAACCTCCAGGCATATCCGTTAGAGGTACATTGATATCTTCACGCTTAGTCTCGTCTTCAAGAATAGATGCATCAATGTATCCTTCGGCAATCTCACGAAGTGCTACAACAGTAGGCTTGTCGTTTTCCCAATCTACGTAAGGCTCTTTGCCTCCAGTAGCTAGCTGACGAGCACGTTTGCTGGAGATAAGTACTAATTCAAAGCGGTTAGTCACTTTATCTAAACAATCTTCTACGGTAACTCGTGCCATATTATCCTCGTTAAATCTTAATTTGGTTAAAACGTTTGCTTAGGGGGCCTATTTAGCCACCTTCTCTGTGCTGTTCAAAGAAAATCACAGAGCTCAAGAGCGGGAATTCTATACAGCTACCTTGATGAAAACAAGGGTTATGACAAGAGATTTTGTATTAATGTCTCGTGTCGCGTGGCTTGTGGGCCGATGCAGAGTCGCTGTGAATGAATAATAGACTTGAGTTCGGCTAATGCCAGGTCAAATTCATCATTGATGATGAGGTAATTGTATTCGACGTGATGGGAAATTTCTTGTGCAGCTTGGGCTAGTCGATGTTGAATGACGTCATCGGGGTCTTGGCCTCTGCCTTTGAGGCGCTGTTCAAGTGCCGCTTGAGATGGCGGTAGTACAAAAATACCGATCGATTCGGGGATTTGTCGACGTACCTGTTGGGCGCCCTGCCAGTCGATTTCAAGGATTACATCTTGGCCGTCGCTTAATTGTTGGTTTACCCAACTCTTGGACGTGCCGTAATAATTACCAAATACTTCAGCGTGCTCTAGAAAGTCAGCTTGGCCCAATAATTCTTGAAATTCACCGACATCAACAAAATGATAATTAATACCATGGGTTTCGCCTGGACGAATGGGGCGGGTGGTATGTGATATCGAAACCCCCAAATCATTAGTGCTTTCAATAAGAGCTTTTACGAGGCTGGTTTTGCCTGCGCCGGAGGGAGCGGATACAACGTATAAAGTGCCAGTCATAGAGGTACAGTGCGGTGTTGGTAGAGGTTAAGGAATATCGCTGAAGTATAGCGTAAGACGCAAAGCATGGCACGGAGGATTGCCTGTATTGGAGGTTTTAAACACTAGAGAGGCGATTAGAAGACGTTGTTTTATAGTCCATTTATTGAGTTGGCAAATGGATAACCCAAAAAACTAGTTAACGTCGTATACCTTGCAAGTTATAGTCTGCTCGCATAATTAATAGAGTAGTAAAAGATTAGTGAATTAGGAATTTACGGGGAGCGTTATGATGGGGAGAGCTATGTTAAAGGTAAATAGGTTAAAGACCGATAGAACACTACTTGCAAGGGCAGTTGGTTTGGTTACGTTGATGGGTGGGTCACTGGCTGTTGCTGCAGACAATGACACATCAAAAGAGCTTGGTTTGGAAGAAGTTGTTGTAACAGCACAAAAAAGAGAACAAAACCTACAAGAAACACCTTTAGCAATATCTACGTTTGATGCCCAGGCATTGGTAGATCAGGGTATTTCCGATATAGAAGATGTCAGCATTTATGTGCCAAATGTACAGATATCAGAAACACCGGGAGGAAGCACTGGAGCAACCATTGGCATTCGGGGTTCGGTTACCATCAATCCGGCGGTAACCTGGGAGCCAACCGTTGGTATCTATATTGACGGTGTGTTTATTGCTAAAAATATCGGTGGTCTTTTTGATGTTGCAGAAATAGAACGCTTAGAAATATTGCGTGGCCCCCAAGGAACTTTGTACGGAAAAAATACCATTGGTGGTGCCGTGAACTTAGTCACGCGAAAACCTTCTGGAGAAGGAGGAGGTAAAGTTCGATTAGGTGCAGGGAATTATGATTATAAGGATTTGTTTCTCTCTGTAGACAGTGATACTTATCTAGATGATACGTTGCGATTTAATGTGGCGTTTAATAAAAAAGAGCGAGATGGGTTTTACGAGAATGCTGCTGGAAATGTTATTGGAAATAATGCGGTAGATGATTTTAAAGAATTGGACTCCGTTGCTGGACGTATTGCTGTGTTATATGACGTGACAGATAATATGCAGTTGTATTACACCTTCGATCGATCTAAAAAAGATAACACGCCAGCATTTGGACAAGCGATAGGTACAACGGATGATTTTAAGCGACAGGATAAAGGGAACCTAGATGGTGCCGAATATGATGAATCTGAAAGTTTAGGCCACTCTTTACAGGTAGAGTGGCAGTTAAGTGAAACCTTAATGTTGAAATCTATTTCGGCATATCGTGAAATGTTATTTGATGATAGTAACGATTATGATGGTACGGCATTTACGTTTTTTCATACCGAGCGTCATGTTGAGCAGGATCAATGGTCGCAAGAGTTTCAATTGATTGGTAATGCCGGTGATGTCGATTTTGTTAGCGGTGTGTTCTTCTTGAAAGAAGACGCAGAAGCGGAAAATCCATTTGAGGTTTTTGCTGGGCCCGGTGTATCACCGGTGATTACTCGAAATAGTTACGGTGTAGAAGCAATGTCCATGGCAATCTATAGCCATGCGGATTGGCACCTTACGGATGCGTTTACATTGTCTGGAGGTGTTCGTTGGACACAGGAAGACAAGGATTTTAATGTAGAGCATCCTGATGACGCGACTTTTTCTGATGTTGATGTGGACGATACCTGGACTAATACATCACCAATGATAGCGGTGAGTTATATTTGGGATGAATCAGTCACAACCTATGCAAAAGTATCAGCGGGTTGGAAAGCCGGAGGTTTTAACGGCGAACCAAAAACATCAGCTATCGCTCAGACGCCGTATGACGAAGAAACGGTGTTGGCTTATGAAATTGGGATGAAATCTCGATGGTGGGATGATCGTTTTCAAGCCAATATTTCGATATTTAGAAATGAAATTGATGACTTACAAATATCCTCATTTTTAGGGTCGTACACTCAGCTATCTAATGCTGGCGAAGCAACAGTGAAAGGTTATGAAGTAGAGTTGTTGGTAGCACTAACGGAAGAAATTACGGTTAATGCCAATTATGGTTATCTTGATGCAGAATATAACGAGTTTATTTATTTTGATGCATTTGGAACGGGTCAAAATATTGATATTGCTGATACCGCATTATTTCAATACGCGCCAGAAGACACGTTTTCTGTAGGTGCCGAATATGTAAAGGCCGTTAATATTGGGTTGCTTTCTGCTCGTATTGATTGGGTTTACGTCGGTGGATTTGATGTGTATCCTGAGCCCTGGAATGCGGCGAATACTCATGTGAATGGGTATCATTTGTTAAACGCGCGAGTTTCATTAGGCGATATGGAGTTGGGTTCTGATGGAAAAACAATAGACATTGCTCTCTGGGGGAAAAATATCACCGATGAAGAATATCGAGTTAATGGTATACCAACGGGTGCTGGGGCCGCAGTCAATTACTTTGGTGACCCACGTACCTATGGTTTGGATGTAACGTTTAATTTCTAACAGCTGTGCATAAAGGTATGGTGTCATCGACAGAAAGAACATTGACGCCATACCTTTTATCAGTAAATTAGTGGGTTGCGTTGGAATGAAGTGTTTGTAGTGTCTTTTCCTGTATGAATTTTATGGCCTTGTTGAGTGCTTTATTTGACTCGGGAACAAATGGGGCCATCACGGGCCAAACATGAAGAACTCCCTTTTCTTGAACAAGGTCAACATGACAACCGTCACTTGTTGCCTTTTTCCAAACATCAATAGCATTTTGATAAAGAACTTCTTCCGTACTGACAAAAATTTGAATGGGTGGGATATTACTAAAATCTCCTAATGCTGGAGATGCGTATGGATGACTTCGATCTTCAATGTTTGGAAGGTAGTTTTTCACACAGACATTAACAATGTTCTCGGAAATCATCGGGTCTTGTTCGGCCTTTTCTGCCATGTCTTCTGGTTTGATTAGACAATTTGCAAGGGGTGAAAAACAAACCGCATTTCTTGGTGAAGGAAGGGCATTATCGCGGATCTTTAGCAGTGTGGATAAGGTAAGGCCACCGCCCGCAGAGTCGCCCATAATAACGATCTTTTTCGGATCCTTTTTGAGATTAAGTAAATGCTGGTATGCATCGAAGCAATGATTGACCGCTGCAGGAAAAGGTTTTTCGGGTGACAGTGGATATTTAATTATATATACCTCAGCTCGAAGTTTTTTGGCAAGTTGTGCAGAGACGTTAATGTATGTGCGTGGGGTACCGCCAATGAATCCTCCTCCGTGTATATATAAGATAGTGTATTCGGGGTATTGGCAGCTAACATGTCGTGCAACAAATTGATTGTCGATTATTTTTTTATGCTGTATGCCTTTTAGATTTATCGGGATATGAGGAATAGCGCTTAGTACTTTCTTTGCTCTTTTTGTTACATCCTGATGAGACCCGATTTTTGAGGTTCGCTTAAAGAATACTTGTGAAGTGCGCTTAAAAAATTCAATTTGTATGCTCAATTGATAATGACTCCCATTGTTGGATGTAGCGTAAAGAAAAATAATGTGTTGTTTAGAATCTACAATGATAAAATCTCAGCAACTGTCACCTTGGTGATAGTTGCTGAGATTTTATCATTGAGATTGGGGGAATGACGTTACAAAAATGTAAAAGTGTAAAAGTGTACAGCTTTTGGGTGGCATAACCTTTAATGTAAAGATTCTAATGTTTTTACTTATTGTAGAATATAACGGGCTGTTTCAATTTTTCCCACGTGTTGAGGTTTTCGCTATAATGATTTTCTATAACATGGCGTTTTACTTTGAGAGTGGGAGTAACAAATCCATTGTCGACATCCCATTGTTTTTGAGTGACAACTATGTATTGGATTTTCTCATGCTTATCCAATTTTCTATTGGTTTTTTCTCGTAATCGATTCATGGAATTTCGTAGTTCCTCTCCCCATTCTTGATTTTCAGAAAGAGTGATTATGGCACACGGTTGATGCTGCCCTTCGCCTATTACACAGCACGTCTCTATCTGGGGGTGGGCACCTAATATATTTTCAATGGGCGCGGGTGATATATATTTACCTTTTGATGTTTTAAATATCTCCTTAAATCGTCCGGTTATTTTTAAATAACCATCACTGTCAATTTCCCCTTTATCTCCGGTTTTAATAAAACCGTCTGCGCTATACAGCTCATGGGTTTTGTTCAAATCCTGATAGTACCCTGGTGTGTTGGATGGGCTTTTAACGAGTACTTCCCCTGCGTCTGAAATTTTATGTTGTATGTTTCCAAGTGTTACACCAACAGTTCCGATCTTAGCTTTTCCTGGTAAATTGGCGTGTGTAACCCCGCCAAATTCTGTCATTCCATAGCCTTCTAGTATTTCAAAATCGATTTTATGAAACCAAGTTAAGGTATCAGGAGGAATTGGAGCGGCTCCGCTAAAGGCGACTCTAACTTTATCAAGGCCAATTGATTTCAATGCGGCTTTAGGGTTGTCACTGTTAAATTGACAAAGCGCCTGTTGAAACTTTCCCCAGAGTCGAGGCACTGATATAAAAACCGTAGGTTTGATTTGTACGAGGTCACGGAAAAATGTGTCTTGATTATGGCCAAAATAAATGCATCCTCCTGTTAACAAACTATTCATTTCGACCCCACATCGTTCGGCAGCGTGGGCTAACGGTAAGTACGAAAAAAAACGTTCGTGACGGGTTAGGGAGCATGCTTCAACAACTCCATTTGATGCTTCAAATAAGGTGGTAAAATTATGCATAACACCTTTTGGGATGCCTGTTGTACCAGAGGTGTAGATGATTGTTGCTAGGTTTGTGGCAGACTGCTCGTGATCGGTATATTTATCACTAGGGGTTTTGGTGAGGGTGTGCCAATCGTATCCATTGCTGTTTGGATTTGTATCAAAGTTGATTCTATCTATATGGGTAGGGATAGCATCTAACATAGGTTCTGGTTCGTCAAGGCTGCCAATAAATATGGCCTTTGCTTGGGAATGTTGAAGGATTTGTTGTGTTGTGGATTTTCCAAGGAGGGGGTAAAGTGGTACAGAAACCATGCCAGCTTCCCAAATGGCTAAATCAGATAATACCCATTGAGCACAATTTTTTGACATAATGGCTATTTTGCTGCCAGGCTCATAACCTTGGTTATTTAACCAAGAAGCGATATTTTGAACAAGTTGATAAGCTTCAGACCACGTATATTCTATAGTACTTCCGTCTTCAGTTATTTGACTTAGAAATACGTGATCTTTTTGTTCCTGTGCCCATTGCTTAAGCATCGCTTGGGGTGTCCGGATACCCATAGAAATCCCTCAGTGTAGTGATAAGTTTTGTTCGATGAAAGGGATAAAGATATCGTGTTATTAATCGGTGAACTATCACCTAGGAGACAGTGAATCAGTTATGAGTTCTCAAGATGTAAACAGCCGAATGATTGAAAACGAATGGTTTGGTGAAATTCCAGAAGAGTTATCCGCTATTCTTGAGAAGGAGGCGATGCCTCGGTCGTTAGTTGACGGTGAATTATTGCATGTTAAAGGCGATGAGGCTGAAGGGGTATATTTAGTTGTCAGTGGACGAGTTCGTTTCAGCACGTTTGGTCTGGATGGGCAAGAAATGCTTCAAACGTATTATGAGCCGGGAAATTGGTTTGGAGAAGTTTCTGTATTAGATGACAAAGCAAGAATGCATGATGCTGTGGCTGTAGGAAATACAAAGCTACAGTTGTTACCTAAAACGAGATTTTTGATCATGCTGGAAGAGCATCCAGAACTGTATCCGTATATCGTAAAAATGCTTTGTCGTAAAATTCGGGTTATTCTGGATGTTTATCATGATACGGTGTTTGTACCACTTCATGCCCGCCTAGCCAAAAGATTATTGGAATTGGCTAAAGTTTATGGGCAAGAGAAGAGTGACGGTTGTTTAATTGACTTTCCCTTGCCACAAGATGAGTTGTGTTTAATGGTTCATGGGTCGCGTCAGCGAGTGAATAAAATTTTGAATGGATGGAAGAATAAGGGCTGGATTCAGATTGATTATGGGAAAATATCGTTAATAGACATGTCATCCTTGGAAGAAGTATTTGAGGAATACTAAAAGTTAAATTGCTACCCTAGATAGGGATTGCGCTTTTAAGCAACAAAAATCATCGCGGCAAATAGCAGGGACGCTAGCCATAATACACCAAGAACTTGCCAGATTTTAAAGGTTGGGAATCGTTTGTGGTGTTGTAAAATATAGGCTTCGGTTAAAAAATCGGGATTTGGATGTTTTAGATCCTGCATAAAGGCTTCGATAGAACCGTAGCGCAAATCAGGGTTAAGTTCCGTTGCCTTTAATAAAGCGCCATCAAACCAAAGTGGAATCTCAGTGTTGACATGAGAGCTTGGTATGTACTTTAAGCGAGAGCTATCCAAATGTGCACTGAAATTCTCAAGCTTATTCCCATAAGGTAATGCCCCGGTAAATAACTCATAAGCAATGGATGCCAGAGAGAAAATATCCCCTTTTGCCCCCATGTTTTTTCCTAGCATATACAATGGATCCGTATAGTTTACGGTGCCTACGATGCTACTTTTTTTTACGGGGCTGTAAATTTCCGCAATGCCAGCAACATAAACCGAACCTAAATCGATGATTTTTATGTCACCGGTTGAGTTAATCATAATGTTACCCGGTTTTAAATCTTGATGGATGGTTTCTTTGTCATGTAATGCAATAAGCCCTGCTGCAATTTTTTCTACAATAACAATAAGATCCCTGGGGCGGGAATTCTTGTTTTTCTCCATCCACTTATCCAATGGAATACCGTCGACATTTTCCATAAGATAATATAAAAAATTGCGTTTCCCGTGGTTGGGAATAACTTTGACGATATTTTTATGATCAAAACGACTACCAACCCAAGCCTCGGTGACAAATGCTTCAATATAACTATCATCATCCTCGTAGTTTACGGAAGGGGTTTTCATAATTAACGTTTCACCGCTATTCATATCGGTGACGTTATATAATTGTGATCGAGGACTGGCAAAAATAAGATGATTGATTTTATAACCGTCCAGTTTCATACCTGAATTTAAATCTGGTGGAAAAGGATGGTGATGTAATCGCTTAGCAGCTTGATTTTTTGTTTCTAAAGGCAGTTCGTTAACACGTAAGGCAAGACAAGTGATATTGTCATCACTAAGGCCTTTTAGTGCTTTTCCAGTTAGTGCTAAACAAATATGATGAAAATCTTCCCGTTGCATAAACGCATTAAGAATATCTTGGTCTTTCATAAAATCATGAATACCGTCAGAAGATAAAAAAAAGCGATCTCCCTCTTTTATATCAATTGCCCGGTAGTCAATCTTTAAACCAATATCCATTCCCATGGCACGGGTCAAATAAGGCGATTCCGTTGTGCCGCTGGATATATGGTCTGTCGTAAGTTGCTCAATATCGCCATCACGAATGAGATAAATACGACTATCACCAATATGGAAAATATGCGCTTTGTTGGATTTTATAATTAGTATGCTAAGAGTGGTGATGTAACCTTTATCAAGATGACGGAATTCGTTACTACGTTTGTACAAACTACGATTTATAGCTGTAAGAATTTTTTGAGCAGATGTTGCAGTGCTCCATAGTTCAGGCGTATTGTAAAACTCACCAATAAACTGATTTACACATTGATGGCTAGCCTCCTTTCCTGCCTCCGCGCTACTAACACCGTCGGCAACCATAGCGATCATACCTTTAATCGCCAGCAGGGGTTCATCAGGAATATAAAAACCAACGGAATCCTCGTTTTG
>CAJXXT010000021.1 GCA_913063495.1 uncultured Gammaproteobacteria bacterium
CATATCGTTCTTCGTGGCGGTAATAGCAAACCTAACTATGACTCTGTTAACGTTGCCATTGCAGAGCAAGCTCTGACGAAAGCTGGCGTTAATACCAACATCATGGTTGACTGCAGCCACGCAAACTCTAACAAAGACGCCGCGTTGCAACCGCTTGTTATGGAAAATGTACGCAATCAAATCTTAGAAGGCAACAAAAGCATTATTGGACTTATGGTTGAAAGCAACATTAATTGGGGCAATCAAAAACTTAAGTCTAACCTTTCAGAAATGGAATATGGCGTATCGGTAACTGATGCTTGTATCGATTGGGAAACCACTGAAAAGTCAGTAAGAGATATGCGCGAAAAGCTGAAAGATATACTGCCATCTCGCCGTTAATTATCTTTCTAGAAAAAATCAATATTAAGGGCTGCGAGGTATAAACCTCCCAGCCCTTTGTTTTATTTAGTCCAACCTTTAGTATCACTACGCTAAAAAGCCACCTTATAGTTTACTTGCAGTATTAGCGCACCCATATCCGCAGCGGCGGAATCACCCTCTTGTTGATAAGATTCCACACGAAGTGAAACTTCCTTGTTTTCATCAAACACCCACCCAAACTTAACACCAACCGTATTGCTCGACAGCGCCCCTAATCTATAATCTGCCGAAGCAAACTGGGGTAAATCATCTGTCGACAATAGACTGTCCACATAAAAATCTGTCGCTTTCTGAGAGTAATTCCTAAAGTGTGGCTGTATATATACATCATCAATATTAAACCGGTATTTGACATCCCAGGTATCAGATTTAACACCCCAGTCATCCCACATGTAACGGTAAGAAACATCTACCGTATTACCAAATAGATGATATTTAAGCGCCCCATAAATACTTTGTTTCGTTCGTTTTTCGGGGCGATTCTCATAGAGGTAATCTTGGACATCACCCTGCTCATCCAGCAAAGAAATGATTTTATACGGATCCGTATGGTAACCGTTAGAAATGCTCATAGAGTAATTCAACTGCATAACTGCCTGTTTACTTAAAACTTGTGTAACACTAACCAACCCATCAACAATATTTTTATTTTCTGTACTTCCTGTTATCTGTTTATCGCTCATCGCAGTAAATGCCAGCGGGGTACCACCTCCAGGAGTAATCTCATCGCTTTCCATACCAAGGAACAAGCCAATTTGGGTGTTTTTTTGATTGAGGAAAATGCTAAACCCGCCGTTAACGCCGATCGAACTATAATCTGTTTCCCGTGAATAACTACCTCCAATAGATGTTGTGATATTACGATTGACATTAGAATTAAGTGGCCAGGAATAATTCATACTCATTGATAACCTGCTATCTTCAAAATTCGGATCTAGCGGTACCTCACCAGGGGCAACGGTATATTCTGACGTTTTACCCCCACCCTCCCCTTCATATTCATCATCGTCATAATCCTCGTCATTGTCGTCATCTTTATAAGCTGCCCCTGAGGCAGAGGAGACTGATGCGGCTCCCCCACTAGTTGAGGTAAATGTTTGCGGCTTTTCACTCACCGCAGCGCCATTTGGAGAGGCGCCACTTAGAGAATCATAAGCAATGGTGACATCGAGCTTCCGGCCCTCATCATCTACTTTATGAAGCTGTAACACCGGTTCCATGGCGGTGACACGATCAGTTTCGGAATAGTATCTATAGGCAGCCTCTATCTGCCACTCGGCTTCACTTGTACCGGACTGAACCCCTAGCAGCGAGCCTACCGCCCGACTCAAAAGCCAACGCTTATTCTTTTTTAATTGCATCCGCAACCACCTCCACCAAACCCCCGACCACCACTAGACGCCTCCTTACTAAAATAGATATGGTCGTCAAATCCTTCATCGAGCTCATTGCTTCCAAATGTCATCTCAGGTTTGGCTAACACCTGCTTTTGCCATGGCTTTACCTCTGGCAACAAACTACATCCCGGCAAAAACGAGACAAATAGCAAAAAAAACAAAAAAACGACTGTGAGCGACTTCATACCTTCATACCAACTCACATTCAATCTAGTCACATTCAATCTAGTCACATTTAATCTACTCACCGCAATTCTAACCACGGATACCAACTTCTCAACTATGCCAATCATACAAACACCTCTAACGATTAACTTACAAGGCCATTGCAAACTATGCTGTCTAACGATTTGGCCTAACTGCTTGGTCTAATAAGCAGCGTAATTTTGTTTTCTTATGGGAACCTTAAAATTAGAAATACTCTATAAGAAATAACAAATCAGCTTCATCGCTTGTTTGTGATAGTCTAAAATCAACCTAAAACAGGCATTCAAAACACGGGCAAGCAATGAGAATACTGCTAGTAGAAGATGATGAGTTATTGGGGGGTGGGATCTGCAAAGCCCTTCAACGCGAGGCCTACACCGTGGAATGGCTCACCGATGGCAAGTTAGCCCTTAGCGCTGCGCTTAACGAAGAGTTCGATTTAGTCATATTAGATCTTGGCCTCCCCTCAATGGATGGCGTTGAGGTGTTAACCGCGTTGCGCCGAGAGAAATGCGCCGTGCCAACGTTGGTTCTCACTGCCAGAGACACCGTTCAGGATAAAGTTACCGGGCTTGATGCTGGGGCAGATGACTACCTTGTTAAGCCCTTTGAGTTAATAGAGTTAAAAGCGAGAATACGCGCCCTCTGCCGCCGTTCATTAGGACAAAACACCAGTTGTATCGAACAAGGGCGAATCAGGCTAGACACCTCATCCATGGAAGTTTGGCTTGATGGCACCGTAGTTGAGTTAAGTCGACGTGAGTACGCCCTTATATTAGAGTTTGTTAACCACCCGGGCCGTATACTCACTCGCCAGCATCTTGAAGACATCATCTACGGGTGGGAAGGTGATATTTCAAGTAACGCCATCGAAGTACATATTCACAACCTTCGAAAAAAATTGGATTCTCGTTTAATTGCAACCGTTCGCGGAATTGGTTATCGCCTAAATGAAAGCTAAATACTCACTAACCTCACGTATAACTCAACGACTTCTCGTTTCCTTGTCGTTGCTTATGCTCTGCTCTTCCATACTCGTCTATTTAGATGCACGTGAAGAGGTAGACGAGTTATTTGATGCCAGTTTAGTGCAAACAGCACGGGTACTTAATGGTTTGCTAACACTTGAGGCGATTCAAGAAAACAAACAACGTTTATTAAGTGCGCTCGCTAAAAAAGATACCAACTTAAGTGACTTTACGGAAGCCGCCACGCCGTTAGGCCACAAATATGAGAAAAAACTTTTTTTCCAAATTTGGAGCGTTGATAAAGAGTTACTCCTTAAATCTACAAGCATACACACAACGCCACCTATCATATTCGAACAAGGATTTCGAGATGAAGTTGTTGATGGAAAGCAATGGAGAACCTTCACTTTATATTCAGAAAAAGACCCTTTTTGGATGGTCGTTGGCGAGCGGGACGACATTAGAACAGAACTTGTCCATAACATATCAAGGGATCACGTTCTTCCCTTGTTGATATTTATCCCAGTCTTTGCATTAACGGTATGGTTGTTGATCCGTAGCGGCTTCAGGCCACTACACCAGCTTGTATCGCATGTTAAAAAGCAGGAATATAACTCCTTGGAAACTTCCAAAATTCCCAATACACCGTCTGAAATCATCGCGCTAAAGAATGCTCTCAATGAATTATTCTCTCGACTCAGCATGTCTTATCAACGAGAAAATCGTTTTGCAAGCGACGCCGCCCATGAGTTCAAAAATCCATTAGCGGCTCTCTTAATACATGTGGACGATTTACTTGAAACGTCCGACAATCAAGAGCATACCGCCTCACTAGTAAGTATTAAAAAAGCCGCGCACCAGTTATCGCATTTAGTAAACCAATTGCTTGCCTTAAGTCGTGCGGAAGCCTCAATGGAACCAAAAACAGCGGTTGATTTACGACGAATTTGTTACGAATGTTACGACCAATTCGCTTCAACGGCAAAACATAAAAAACAGAAATTATCATTAGATATTGATGAACCTGACACTGAAAAAAACAAGGCTCAAGAGAAAAAGTACGTTATCCAGGCTGATGAAAATCTACTTATTCGGTCAATATCCAATTTACTAGATAACGCCATACGATACACACCTTCAGAAGGGGAAATTCGCTTACGTTGTTTTATCGAAAATGCACACCCCTGTATAGCGATAGAAGATTCTGGCCCAGGGATACCTGATTCTTTGTGTGATAAAGTATTTGACCGTTTCTTTAGAATCAATGGATCCGGCCAGCCTGGCAGCGGCCTGGGATTATCCATTGTACAACAGGGTGCAAAGTATCACGATGCTGAATTATTACTGAGTCGATCCAACCTTGGTGGACTAACAGCAAGTTTTGTTTTCGAAGTACCAGATAAATAACACCTGTTACCAAACAACAAGCAACCCGAATAAACGAGAACGTTTGGGCTTTTCTTAATTCAAACTAACAAGCCCTTCGTCATGAACAATATTTAGTTTTTTGGATATTCTTTAGCAAAAAGGTCTTCGATAAAATCTCTAACACAACGAATCCTAGCGGTCGTTCGTAATTCAACATGATATACGACCCAGATATCACTCAGATACTCAGGCTTTGATAACCTCACTAAGTCCAGCTCCTTATCCGCCAAGAAACATGGCAACAGCCCGACCCCAACCCCGTTTACTGCACAAGCAATTTGTACTGGAACCTTGTCAAAACATCCAAAAACAGGCAAATGAGGAAAAGGGCTTTTCTTAACCCATTGAGGGTTTTTATTCCAACCAATCCATTCTGCCGTAGAATTTTCTGTCTCTGGTCGATGCTCTTGCCGATAAGACTCTGTGCAGTAGGCCGCCATCATCATTTCCCCAAGCTTTCGTCCCACTAAATCTTCAGGAGGTTTCTTTGTTAAACTAATGGCGATGTCGGCTTCGCGCGCGTTAAGATCATTGGGGTGATACGTTTCATCCACCTGCAAGTCAATGCCAGGGTGTTGCTTATGAAATGACGCCAAATGAGGCACTAAAAAGGGAATTCCAAATACATCAGGCATGGTGACACGCACCTTACCTTTCAAAATCAGATCACGACCAAGAATCAAGCGACTCACGCCGTCTATTTTGCCCTTCACCACCCCCATTTCGGCAAAAACATCTTCCCCTGCTTGGGTTAAGTGATACCCACTAGGCAAACGCTCAAAAAGCCTAACTTCTAGCTGTACCTCTAGGTTATCAATACGCCGAAGCACCGTTGAATGGCTTATATTAAGCGCTTTAGCGGCTTGCCTAATTGATCCCTGCTTTGCAACTTTTAAGAAAATCCTAAAATCGTCCCAGTTTTCCATGGTCTATATTTGAACCACCCATAAGCAAATTTATAGATACACTAGCAAATAAAGACCGATTAAACTAGTTTCGTCTAATCACAATTACGTGAAAAACAGCGACTAAACTAACCTATTGTTGGAAACATCTACATGAATAAAAGCATCACTCACATACAACAACTATTTTGCAGTGTTTTTCTACTCGCAAGTATCAGCGCTTGTACCAACGCTGACACAAGGATGAACTCAGAAATGAGTTCGCACGTTAAAACCAACCATGTTACAGCCTCCGATAGCACCACGCCAGGCATGACAAAGCTCTATTACGAGGTTGAGGTTAATACGTCCAAGCAAAAAGCTTGGGATATCGTCTCCGATTTTAACAACCTAAGTTGGACTTCAACCGTGTTAGCAACACATTACACCAATGACAAACGTCAAGAGCCAGGGATGACACGTCACTGTGATTTACTTGATAACGGATATATTGTTGAGCGCATAACCGAATGGAATCAAGGAAGCGGTTACACTTACGTAATTGACGATGCCAGCGACCCCATTGACCCCGCTTCCTATGTTATTTGGGAGGTGCGTGAAAACGGTGATTCTGCAATTGTCAGTTTCGAAGTACATTATGATCTTAAATATGGACTTATTGGCGACCTTATTAACACCATTGCAGCAAAGAAAAAATTCTCTAATCAAATTGCATTCTTTATGAATGAATTAAAAAATCACGCCGAGATTTAATTTCCGAAACACCCAAAAGGCTACAGGCTTAAATTCGCGGCCTTTTGGGTGCTATCTGCTTTAATTCAGATCCTGTATTATTAAACCTTTAAGTGATTATCTAAAAATATAAGCGGGCAGTTTCAATGTGGTTGAATGATGAGCAAGTAGCCGATTCTGCGATATGCATATATCGAAAGTCTTTATTGCGCTCTTGTCCCAATTATATCGTAATTGATAACTTATTTGATGAAGTCAAACTCGATGACGTAATGGGGATTTTGCAGCAACCGCATTACTGGCAAACGCAAAAACACACGTATTCTGCATTATATGTCGATAACGCACAGTGGCAAAAAACCAGCGACGATCAACGTTTTGTACAGCGAGATGTTTGGCGACGTAAAGCGGCCAGTTCTAATATAGCCCAAGATTTTTTATCCTTTTTGCGCGGGGATGAGTTTATGTCGGTGTTATCACGTATTTTTGATGTGTCATTGACTGATATGAATGTGGCTGAACCTGAAATTAATACGAATTATTTCCGTTTAAGCGCTACCGACTTTGTTGAGCAACATGCTGATGACTCTCCCGGTCGGGAGGTGTGCATGCTGTTGTATTTAAATAAAGAGTGGAACAACAATGCAGGTGGTGAGCTGGTTTTTATAGGTAAGGATAATAAACCTATTCGTATTGCGCCTGTATATAATCGCTGTGTTTTGTTTGATCCTTCCTCAAAGGGCTCTGAACACTGGGTGGAAACATTGAACTCTGAAGATACACATGAATATCGCTACAACATAACCAGCTGGTATTGGTCTGAATAATACAAACACTTATGATAGATAGTGAAAGGGTTGGTAGTGAACAAGACTCACCTATCCCTACCCTACCCCTTCCCTTCTACAATCCAATCTGCTTCGCAATCAACTCTTTCATAATCTCGGTAGTACCACCACCAATAGACAAGATTCTATTATCTCGATACAAACGTTCCACTAAAGACTCTTGCATAAACCCCATTCCACCAAAAATTTGAACCGCTTCATGGGTAGCTCGATTACTCACTTCTGTTGCAAAGTTTTTTGCCATCGACACTTCTTTTATCGGCGTTTCTCCTGCGTCCATTTTTGCGGCCGCGCGATAGGTATACTCTCTGGCAATTTCAATTTCCGTCGCCATATCAACTAACTTATGACGAATCACTTGAAACTTACCAATAGGCCTGCCAAACGCTTCGCGTTCTTTCACATAAGCTAGTGCTGCCTCATAGGCCATTTGTGCGGTCATATAGGCCATAATACACAGCGACAATCGCTCACTTAAAAAATTAGACATGATTGCAAAAAAACCGGCATTTTCAACACCAATAAGATTTTCAACAGGAACCATCACATCATCAAAAAATAGCTCCGCAGTATCACTCGCCCGCCACCCCATTTTTTTAAGGTTACGTCCTGTAGTAAAACCGTCCATACCCTTTTCAATAAGCAGCAAACTTATTCCACCATGCCCCTCACCACCGGTTCGCACAGCAACGGTATAATAGTCTGCCCTAATGCCGCTGGTAATAAATGTTTTGCTACCATTAACACGATAATAATCCCCCTCCTTTACTGCGCGCGTTTGTATATTGGCCACATCAGAACCACCGCTCGCTTCCGTAATAGCTAACGCAGATATTTTCTTCCCCGCTAACACCGATTCAACCACTTTATTTTTGATCGCTGGCGTCGCCCACTTTGCAACCGGAGGTAATCCAATATGAAGCGAGCCTAAACTTGCGACCAATCCGCCAGATGTCGAACGCATTAACTCTTCACTAATGGCGACTTGCATAAACACATCACCTTCTGCAACTCCGCCCAGCTCCTCTGGATAACCAACAGCCAGCAACCCAGACTCCCCCGCCTTCTCATATAACTCCCTGGGAAACCCCCCCTCCTCTTCCCATTGGTTGATATAAGGCAAAATATGTTTTTCAACAAATTGCTTCGTCGATTGTCGGGCAATATTATGGGTTTCATTAAAATACTGTTGGTAATCACTCATATCACGAAGCCTCTCAGGTATTTCTTTGGGTGATGAATTTGTACTACTTGAGTGTTAATGATCTAGCAAAAACGAGCAATGACATATCACTTCAACCACAGTGACTTATTCGTTTAAATCATCTCTAGTGGGTGACAATCGATACGCACCCGGGGTTACCCCTGCCCATTTTTTAAAGGCACGGTGAAAAATCGACACATCTTGATACCCTAACAATTCAGATATTTCACTAATGGGTATGGTTGACGTTGTCAGGTGATGAATTGCAATATCCCTGCGGATAGCATCTTTAATTTGTTGATATGATGTATTTTCTTCTCGAAGACGTCGACTTAATGTTGAAGGTGTTGTATGAAGCGTATCAGACAGTACATCTAATGTTGGAAATGTTACACGCTCCACACTAACCAGTTCATGACGAATACGACGCGTTACACTCTCTGAAAACTGAGGAGGAAGTAAAAAACCATAAGGTGCATAGCGCATAAACTCATTCAATGTTTTTTGATTTTGCATAATCGGCATTGATAAGTAGCCTTTATCAAAGCACAGATAACTTTGAGAGCGGGAAAACTTAATTTCTTTACCAAATAACAAAGGATATTCTTGCTCATGCAACGGCGCGGGATAATGAAACCCCGCCTCATGAATTTCTACTTTCTTATCCACCAACCAACATATAAAACGGTGAACTGCGGTAAAAACCGCCTCCACAACAAATTGATGCGCTTGCAAAGAATCCGTAGGCAACGCCAGAACTAAGTATGCTTTATCGTTGGTTACATCCAATTCGAAATTTGGAGATCCAATCATCAGCGTATAAAACCGACAAGCTCTAACAATCGCCTCTTGTAAATTAACACAATGAATGGCGCCAAAAGCCATCAACTCAAACGTACCTAAGGGGGCCCTGTTATCAGTCAAGCCGAGAAACTCATCCTCTAGCTGCTCCGTTACTTTATGCACCAGCAGGGAGAACTGTCGGGAGCTAACCCGTGCCTTAGGCTCATTGATAAGGCTAAACGGAATATTTGCTTCAGCTAAAAGTGGCCTTATATCTCCTCCCGCCTTAACCACCCCACTTAATGCTGCAAGCACAAAGTGAATGGGAGCCGAGGGCTGCTGATCTACTGATACAAATATTCCATTACTAATAGCTTCGCCCTCTAATAAATCGCTAACAAACCGTTATAACACCCAAACTACATCAATCCAGCCCTCACTTTACCTTAATCTTAAAAAAGCGCCCATAAAAAAGGCTTCCATCTTGGAAGCCTTTTTTATGGGCGCTAAATGTTGCTAAACCAATAACACCAAATATCGCTTATTTATAAAATGCATTATCACGGATCGTATGATCCGTTACATCCGTCACACGCTTAAGCTCAGGAATCCTCTCTAGCAGCGTCTTTTCAACTCCTTGACTCAATGTCGCATCAGCCTGACCACAACCCTGGCAACCACCTCCAAACTCAAGAACAGCAACGGTATCATCTTCAACTAATTGGTTTAGCTGAATGTTCCCACCATGAGATGCAAGCTGAGGGTTAATTTCAGTTTGGAGGTAATAGTTAATACGCTCTTCAACCGTCGCATCTTCATGAAGTGAGGCCATTTTTGACTTAGGGGCCTTAAATGTTAGCTGGCCACCCATTCTGTCTTTTGAATAATCAATCACCGCTTCTTCTAAATAGGGAACACTGACTTCTTCTATATGTGCTAGAAAACCATTCAGCTGTTGTACTTTATCAGATTCTTGAGCGTCTTCAGCAGACGTGTACGCCATGCAACACTCCGCAGACGGCGTACCAGGTTTTTCTACAAAAATACGCACACCCATATTAGGGGTATCTTGTTTTTCTAGCAGCTCTAACAAATACGCTTGTGCACTGTCTGTGATAGTTAAATAGGTTTCGCTCATGCCAATATCCAATCGATCCAATAATCTTGCAATAATATCTCTTTGCCTCATAAAAACCAACTAAACCACTCAAGTTTTAATTGAAAGGTGGCATCAAGATATGAGGTCTCAAAATAGCGAAACTCCTCACACTCAAATCTATATCAATTTATTTTGATATAGATTGCCAATATTACCCTCCAAAGCCAGCATTCCCTGAATGAATTTGCTACACTTCGCCGGTAATTCACTAAAAGGCCCTTAGAATGAACCCTAGAGACAACTCCATAAAGCAACTTCACGAACTTCTTGCTCAACGTATTCTTGTGTTAGATGGTGCAATGGGCACCATGATTCAAGGATATAAATTAGAGGAAGCGGATTATCGTGGAAAAGAGTTGGCCGACCACCACAAAGATCTTAAGGGCAATAATGATTTGTTGTGTATCACACAACCTCAAATCATCAAGAACATCCACATCGAATACCTTGATGCCGGTGCCGATATACTAGAAACCAACACATTTAACGGTACTCAGGTTTCACAAGCTGATTATGACCTCCAGCATCTTGCTTATGAGATCAACAAAAAAGGGGCTGAAATCGCCCGCGAAGCTGTCGATGAATACCTTGAAAAAACACCCAACCAACCTCGTTTTGTTGCCGGTGTTATAGGCCCCACCAGCCAAACTACATCTCTATCCCCTTCTGTAGAAAACCCTGCGCTACGCAACATTACGTTTGACGAATTAGTGGAGGATTATAGCGAATCTGTTAGAGGGCTTATTGACGGCGGATCTGACATCATTCTTATTGAAACAGTGTTTGATACGTTAAATGCTAAGGCTGCCATCTTTGCCGTTCAGCGTCATTTCAAAAAAATCGGCTATGAGCTGCCTATTATGATTTCTGGCACCATTACCGACAGTAGTGGAAGAACATTATCAGGACAAACGGCTGAAGCATTTTACAATTCCCTCTCTCACGCCAATCCAATAAGCATCGGGTTAAACTGCGCACTAGGAGCAGATCAGCTTCGCCCCTATATTCACGAACTTTCAACCAAAGCTTCTTGTTTAATCAATGCCCACCCCAATGCGGGCCTACCGAATGAGTTTGGCGAATACGATCAAACGGCGGAGGAGATGGCTGACATCGTTGGTGAATTCGCTGACAGCGGTTTGGTAAATATTATTGGCGGATGTTGTGGTACCTCACCTGCCCACATACGAGCTATCGCCGATCGTGTTAAAGGCGTTACTACTCGAGTAGTGCCAACCATCAAACCGGCAATGCGCCTCAGCGGATTAGAGCCCTTCACCGTAGACTCAGACTCTTTGTTTGTTAACGTTGGTGAACGAACCAACGTTACAGGTTCTGCTCGATTTAAGCGCCTTATTCTTGAAGAGAAGTTTGAAGAAGCGTTAGATGTAGCACGAGACCAAGTTGAGAACGGTGCACAAATCATCGATATCAACATGGATGAAGGCATGCTTGATTCTAAAAATGCCATGATCACCTTTTTGAACTTGATCGGCATGGAACCAGACATTTGCCGTGTGCCTATCATGATCGACTCATCCAAGTGGGACATCATCGAAGCGGGCCTTAAGTGTATTCAAGGTAAAGGCGTCGTAAATTCCATTAGTCTTAAAGAAGGTGAAAAGGAATTTATCGAGAAGGCTGAGCTTTGCCGAGCGTACGGTGCCGCGATTATTGTTATGGCCTTTGACACCGATGGACAAGCAGATACCGAAGAACGCAAAGCTCAAATATGCCAGCGCTCCTATGACTTGCTCATGAAAATTGGGTTTCCACCAGAAGACATTATTTTTGATCCAAACGTCTTTGCGGTTGCTACAGGTATTGAAGAACATAACAACTATGGCGTGGACTTCATTAACGCTTGTCAGTACATAAAAGATAATCTGCCTTACGCAAAAACATCCGGCGGTATCAGTAACGTTTCCTTCTCCTTTAGAGGGAACAATCCGGTTCGTGAAGCAATCCACGCGGCATTTTTATACCATGCCATCAAGTCCGGCCTCACCATGGGTATTGTTAACGCTGGGCAGCTTGCCATTTACGCCGATATCCCAGAAGAACTGAAGAAGGGGGTTGAAGACGTCATTCTCAATAGAACGCCAGAAGGCACAGACAATTTACTAGAAATCGCCGAGAAATTCCGTGGTGACGGAACCGTCAAAAAGGAAGAAACATTAGAGTGGCGAACCTTCCCCGTTAACAAACGATTAGAGCATGCTTTGGTCAAAGGTATAACACAATTCATTGTTGAAGATACTGAAGAGGCAAGGCTAGCGGCGGATAAGCCTATCCATGTAATTGAAGGGCCTCTCATGGATGGCATGAATGTTGTGGGTGACCTATTTGGGGACGGCAAGATGTTTTTGCCGCAAGTAGTCAAAAGCGCACGCGTAATGAAACAGTCCGTTGCTCATTTACTGCCTTTTATTGACGCCGAAAAAGGCGATAATATTAAAGCTAAAGGCAAGATACTCATGGCTACCGTTAAAGGTGACGTTCATGATATCGGAAAAAATATCGTGGGTGTTGTGCTGCAATGTAACAACTACGAGATCATCGACCTCGGGGTCATGGTTCCGACAGAAACTATTCTGGCTGAAGCTAAAAAACACGACGTAGACATTATTGGGCTCAGCGGTTTAATTACTCCGTCGCTTGATGAAATGGTGAACGTTGCAAAAGAAATGCAACGACAGAATTTTGATTTGCCCATTCTAATTGGTGGCGCAACAACATCAAAAGCGCACACCGCCGTTAAGGTTGAACCAGAATATAGTAATGGCCCAGTTGTCTACGTTGCGGACGCCTCTCGAAGCGTTGGCGTCGCAACCTCTTTGCTAAGTGCTACATTAAAAGATGACTTTATTAAGGCGAGAAAAGAAGAGTATCAAACCGTTCGAGAACGTAGAGCAAGAAGTGCTAAGAAACGCACTTTTCTTCCGATCGCAGATGCACAAGAACAGAAGTTTGCCATTGATTGGCCTAAAGCCAACATTAAGAAGCCTAACTTCCTTGGCGTAAAACGTATTACCGATGTTCGCATTTCGGACTTATTAGATTATGTTGATTGGACACCATTTTTTATCTCCTGGAATCTAGTGGGCAAATTCCCCGCGGTTCTTTCTGATGAAAAGGTCGGTGAAGCCGCTACCAATCTTTATAACGAAGCTCAGGAGATGATTAAAAAAATCATCGCTGAAGAATGGCTAACAACTGACGGTGTTATTGGCATTTGGCCTGCCAACACCAATGATAAAGATGCAATCGAAGTATACAGCGACACCGGTGAAGTCATTGAAACATTATTTCACTTGCGTCAACAAGAAGACAAGTTTAAAGGCAAGCCGGCGCGCAGCCTTTCTGACTTCATCGCGCCGACCAATACAAGCATCACCGATTATATTGGTGGCTTTATTGTCAGCACAGGCAAAGGTGTTGATGAGCAAGTTGCCATATTTGAAGCCGATCATGACGATTATAGCGCCATCATGCTCAAAGCTATTGCAGACAGACTGGCAGAAGCGTTTGCAGAATACATGCATGCACAAATCCGCAAAGACATCTGGGGCTACGCGTCAAATGAAACGCTCGATAACGACGCGTTAATTAAAGAAAAATATCAAGGCATTCGACCTGCGCCAGGCTACCCTGCCTGCCCAGATCACACAGAAAAAGCCTCACTATTTTCTCTTCTTGATGCTGGCAATAACACCGATGTCGTGCTGACGGAACACTTTGCGATGTACCCCACGGCAGCAGTAAGCGGGTGGTATTTTGCTAACCCAGAAGCAACCTATTTCCCCGTTGGGAAAATCAACAAAGATCAAGTTGAGCAATATGCAGAAAACAAAGGCATAACGCTTAACGAAGCAGAGCGATGGTTATCGCCAAACCTGGGGTATGACCCCGAATAGGACATCAATGATACCAACTAAAGTACGCACCCAACGCATTTTCGCCATAGCTCTCCCAATCATGGGAGGTATGGTGTCTCAAAGCATTCTAAATCTTGTTGACGCGTACTTTGTTGGTAAATTGGGTAATGTGGCCCTGGCATCAGTTGGCCTTGGTAGCTACGCGGCATTTTTAGCAGCATCACTAGTTCTTGGTCTCGGTAGCGGCGTCCAAGCAACCGTTGCTCGCCGCAAAGGTGAAGGGGGCTCTTCCAAATTCGCCACCCCGCTAAACGCAGGGCTTATCCTAGCCATCATTATTGCCTTTCCCTTAATGGCACTGTTTTTCCTGATATCAACACCTTTAATGCAGCTATTATCTAGCGACCCACTTGTTGCCAGCGCCAGCTCAGATTACTTCACCGCACGCGTTCCTGGCATTCTTGCTTTAGGACTTAACTTTAGTTTTAGAGGTTACTGGAACGGCATTAATCGCTCGATGGTATATATGCGAACGCTTATTGTTATGCACATCAGCAATGCGATTCTAAGCTACGGCTTTATATTTGGTGCCTTTGGATTGCCGGAACTGGGTGTTTATGGTGCAGGGTTAGGTACTACGCTTGCGCTATTTATCGCGAGCTTACTCTATTTCATACAATGCTACATGCAGGCGCGACCTTTCGGATTTCTTGCCGAGCGACCCACACGACAGGCACTGAACGCGATATTTAAGCTATCGTTTCCCGCCTCTGTTCAGCAGTTCTTTTTTGCGGCGGGCCTGACCGCATTATTTTGGATTGTTGGGCAGATTGGCACCCCAGAGCTTTCTGTGGTTCACGTTTTGATTACCTTTGTTCTATTTTTAATCCTTCCATCAATGGGCATGGGCTTGGGCGCAGCATCACTTGTTGGCCAAGCACTTGGTCGTGGAGACAAAGATGACGCATACCAGTGGGGGAAAGATGTCACTGTGCTTGCAGTCATTATGCTTACGACCATATCCTTGCCGCTATTTTTCTTCCCCGACTTTGCACTAGGGCTATTTTTACACGAACAACACCTTATTGAACTAGGTCGCTTGCCGCTACAGCTATCGGCGCTATTTATTGGCGTTGACGCAGCAGGGCTAGTGCTAATGCATACATTGCTAGGGGCTGGCGATTCTAAAACCGTTATGAAGATCACCGTTACCACTCAATGGCTTTTATTTTTGCCGGCAGCCTTTATTGTTGGGCCCGTACTAGGTTATGGGTTGTTTAGCGTATGGGTTCTTCAGTTACTGCAACGACTACTAGTCGCTTTAGGGCTATCTTATCAGTGGAGGCAGCGACGGTGGGCCCACATAAAACTGTAGTAGCAGGCCAACATCAGGCCAAAAAAGGCCCTATATAACCAGCGGTCATTATGAATATATCCAAAATAGCACCTAGATATAACCATATATCGAAAAATTTCTTTTCTCCCTAAAAACATACTGGTACCCTTCACGCCTTCGCAGCGACTGCGTGCACCTACGTATTGCTGTATCGAATTTAGTTTGCCAAATCAGTATGTAAGAGAAGTGAATATGTACGCTTATAAAGAGTATGACCAACAATTATTGAATGAGCGCGTTGCACAATACCGCGATCAAACACAGCGCTTTTTTAAAGGCGAACTATCTGAAGACGAGTTTCTGATACTTAGACTCCAGAATGGCCTTTATGTGCAGCGCCACGCCCCCCTCTTACGCGTTGCTGTTCCTTACGGCATGCTAAATACTGAGCAGGTTCGCAAGCTTGCCCATATTGCTCGCACCTATGACAAAGGCTACGCCCATATCAGTACCCGCCAGAATGTCCAGTTCAACTGGCCTTCAATGGAAAATGTCCCAGACATCCTAGGTGAATTAGCAAGCGTTCAAATGCATGCGGTACAGACAAGCGGTAACTGCATTCGTAACACAACGACAGATCAATTTGCCGGTGTTACTGCCAATGAAATCACAGATCCACGCCCTTACTGTGAAATCATTCGTCAATGGTCAACTCTTCACCCTGAATTTGCCTACTTACCTCGCAAATTCAAAATCGCAGTTACCGCTGCGACAGATGAAGACAGGGCAGCCATTCGTTTTAACGATGTGGGCTTACGCATCATCAAAAATGATGCCGGCGAAATTGGATTTGAGGTGTTTGTTGGTGGCGGTTTAGGCCGTACTCCATTGGCAGGCTCACTCATCAAGCCATTTTTAGCCCCCAAAGACTTACTTTCCTATCTTGAGGCCACTTTGCGCGTATACAATCGCTACGGCCGTCGAGACAACAAGTACAAAGCTAGAATCAAGATACTCGTTAAGGCACTAACTCCGGAAGTGTTTGGCAAAAAAGTAGACGAAGAGTGGCAGCACCTTCGTGATGGCGCACTAGACCTTCCAAATGCTGAAATTGAGCAAATGAAAGGCTACTTCCCAGAGCCCGCCTACGAAACACTCGAGAACAACCCACCACCTCTTGCAGATGCAAAGAAAGAAAACGGTGCGTTCTCTATTTGGCTTCGCCAAAACACCGACGAGCACAAAAAAGCAGGCTATCAGATAGTCACCCTTTCACTTTCACCGACAAGTGTTGCTCCGGGCGATGTGACAGATAACCAACTAGACGTTATTGCTGACCTTGCCGACAAGTACAGCTTTGGTGAAGTGAGAAACACGCACAATCAAAACATTGTACTTGCTGATGTTAAACAAGAGGATCTTTATGATCTTTGGAAGCAGCTGCAAACCCACGGCTTCGCCACAGCAAACATTCACACCATTAACGATATCATTTGCTGCCCAGGCGGAGATTTCTGTGCCCTAGCAAATGCCAAGTCACTGCCCATTGCAGATCAAATACAAAAACGATTTGATGATTACGACTTCGTTTATGATATTGGGGAAATATCCCTTAACATCTCTGGCTGCATGAACGCCTGCAGCCACCACCATATTGGTAACATCGGTATTTTGGGTGTAGATAAAAAAGGCAAAGAGTTTTACCAAGTATCCCTTGGGGGTGACGCCGGATTTAGCGCAAACGTAGGTAAAATCATTGGGCCATCGTTTAACGAAGGTGACGTTGCAGACGTCGTAGAAACCATCATCAAGCACTATATCGACAGCAGAATAGAAGGTGAGACCTTCTTAATGACTTACCAACGTATTGGTATGGCATCGTTTAAGGAGAAGGTTTATGTCAAAAATAATTAAGAACCGAGAAATCATTGAAGATCAATGGGTCTCTATCGACAATCCAGAGCAAGACCTAGCCTCTACTGATGCTAGTGCCAACATTATTGTTGAACTTGCCTATTGGCTGGAAAACAAGACGTCCCTTATCGAGAGAACAGGCAAAGTTGGCGTTCTCTTATTAGGCTCAGACGAACCAGAGCTGTTCCACCAAGAACTCAATAACATTGACCTCATCGCCATTAATTTCCCCAAGTTTGGCGACGGACGCGGATATAGCATTGCACGCTTATTATGCGAGCGTTACGACTATCAGCAAGAGATTCGTGCCGTTGGTGACGTTCTGAGAGACCAACTACGCTTCATGGAACGTTGCGGGTTTAACGCATACGCTCTTCGATCCGACAGAAACATGGAGGAAGCCTTAGCCAGTTTTAGTGCTATCTCCGTTGATTATCAGTCCGATGTAGCCGAAAAGAAACCAATATATAACCGTCGACCTTAACGCTTAACCTTAGCACTCCGACAGAGCCCATTTTTACTGGGCCCACACTCCATTCCGGTATCGGCAGCCTTGCCGATACCGATATCCACCCTTCATATTATTCACACCTTGTTATTTTTTGCTAAACTTACAAAGTCTAGCCTTAGCTCTGCGCTAACTCACAAAAGGTAAGAAAATCATCCCATGGGAAATGAGTCCCTTATATTCTCCGTATTCCTCATCTTTAGCGGTGCAGGCGTCCTTGCCTCTTTTGCCCTATTCACCCGCCAACCACTTATCGTCGCATACATTGTGCTAGGTGTCCTATTGGGCCCCTATGGCTTTGAACTCGTTAAAGACGCCAAAACACTTGAGGAAATCGGGCACATCGGCATTATGTTTTTACTTTTTTTACTCGGGCTAGATTTACAACCTCGAAACTTCCTCCAACTCCTGTCAAAAACAGCATTAATTGCTATTTTAAGCGCCCTGGTACTTGGGTTCACTGGATTCGGGATAAGCTACTTATTTGGATTTAGTTTTGTAGAAAGCTCAATCATCGGCATCGCCACCACCTTCTCAAGCACAATTATAGGCATCAAATTATTGCCAACTACCGTGCTTCACCATAAACATACGGGCGAGATACTTATTTCAATTTTACTACTACAGGATATCCTCGCAATAATCGTGCTCATAGTGCTAAATAGCGGCAATGGCACAGACAGCGCAAGCAACATAGAAAACCCAACCCAAATACTTCAGTTACTCGCCGCGTTACCCGCACTAATAATATTTGCCATGGGTTTTGTTCGATGGGTAATGCTTCCACTGCTCCGGCGCTTTGATCGCTTCCATGAATATATTTTTCTGCTCGCTATAGGTTGGTGCCTTGGACTTGCAGTAATGGCAGAACACTTTCAACTATCCTTAGAGATTGGCGCCTTTATCGCTGGAATCAGCCTGGCAAACAGCCCAATTGCACAGTACATCGCCATCAACCTGAAGCCTCTCAGAGATTTCTTTTTAATTCTGTTCTTTTTTACCATCGGAGCAAACTTTAACTTAACGTTGCTTAGCGACATTATCGTTCCTGCATCACTGCTAGCCGCCGCAGTGTTAGTTTTAAAACCCGCAGTTTACTCGTTTTTGTTACGAAAAACGGGAGAGGAAAAAAGCTTATCGTGGGAAGTAGGTTTCAGGTTAGGGCAAACCAGCGAATTTTCTCTGTTAATTGCCTATATCGCAAGTAGCCTTCATTTTATCGGCGATGAAGCATCAATGGTAATACAGGCCACAGCAATACTAACGTTTTTGTTTTCCACATATATCATTGTATTCAGATACCCATCACCCATTGCAGTATCTGATCGACTACGGCGAGATTAAGCCTCTCCACCTATCGAAACCAAATAACGCCCCTGATGCTTGCCATCAAAAACGGTTTCTAGGGCATCCGGCACGCCGTACAAGGTAATCGGTTTACAGAGAAGATCTTCTAGAACACCTGCTTCTTTAAAATTCCATTCGCCAGCCAACATACTCCAAATATCAATTTTTACTTCTAAGGGCAACTCAACAGAGTCAATGCCCATTAAATTTATGCCACGAATGATAAATGGAAATACACTGGTATTAAGCTCTGTGCTACCAACCATCCCACAACAGGCCACACTTCCACCATACTGCACTGCTTTTAACGCGTTCGATAACGTATCCCCACCAACAGTATCAACAACGGCAGCCCATTCAGTTTTTAACATAGGCTTTTTAGTTGATTCAGAAATCGTATCTCGATTTATCACACTGGCGGCTCCCAACGCAGTAAGCCATGGCGTTGCAGCCAGCTTTCCTGTTGACGCTGTGACTTCGAAACCCAAGTTAGACAACAGCCACACCGCAATCGCTCCGACACCACCCGTAGCACCCGTTACAAGAACCGGACCTTGGCTTGGTGCAATCCCAACCTGAAGCAATGTATCGACACACATTGCCGCAGTAAATCCCGCGGTACCCAACACCATTGCTTGGCGACAACTCAATTCTGCTGGCTTATGAACCACCCAGTTTGTGGGAACCCGTATAAATTCGGACAAACCTCCCCAGGTGTTCATGCCCAAATCGTAACCCGTGACAATCACCTCGTCCCCCTTACTAAAATTGGGTGAACTAGAAGACTCCACGACACCCGCAGCATCAATACCGGGGGTATGGGGAAACGATCGGGTTACGCCTTTATTACCGCTAGCGGAAAGTGCATCTTTATAATTAATTGACGAAAATGAAACACGAATAAGGACATCACCAGGAGGCAAGTCCTTTAGCTCTCGGCGCTCAACACCGGATAAATAGTATCCATTATCCTCGGTAACAACGAGCGCCTTGAAATTTTCTTCCATCCTACAAAATCCGATTATGGCGAGAAGTAATATTAGCCCACAAACGTGTCAACGAACGAGTGGCTGCTTTCTCTGCAGCAAAACCCAGCTTGTCAGCCACCGTCTGCTTTACTTCATAAGATATTTCATAAACATCGGCATTTTTACTTGCCTCATACAAATAATCATCACTTGTTTTTAGCTCATCAACCAAGCCCAACTCTTTTGCTTGAGAACCATACCAATGCTCTCCAGTAGCAACCTTTTCAATGTCGAGTTGCGGCCGATTATTCGCGACCATATCTTTAAATAAAACGTGGGTGCTTTCTAGCTCTTCGACAAATTTTGCCTTGCCTGCATCTGTATTCTCACCGAGCATTGTTACAGTGCGCTTGTAAGCACCCGCAGTATATACGTCATAATCAACATCGTATTTTTTCATTACCTTGTTAAAGTTAGGTAGCTCTGCAACCACACCGACTGAACCAAGGATTGAAAATGGGGCTGCAACAATTTTATCAGCAACACAAGCCATCATATAACCACCACTAGCCGCAACTTTATCAACACAGGCAGTAAATGGGATTTTCTTGTCAACAATTCGTGACAATTGCGATGCCGCCAACCCGTACGCGTGCACCTGCCCACCAGGGCTTTCTAGGCGGATAACTACCTCATCTTTTTCGGTTGCCATGGTTAATAATGCCGTGATTTCCGTACCTAACGCTTCAACACCACCAGCCTGCATATCACCATCAAAGTCTAATACAAACACACGCTTTTTCTCTAGCGGCTCATCAGCATCCGACTTGTTCTTTTTGGCGGCTTTTTTCTCTTCTTTTTCTTTCTTTTTTTGAGCCTTTTCTTCGTCCTTTAGCTGATCTTTGGTTAGCACCGCCTCTTTAAGGATATCAGCCATCTCTTCAAAGGTTTCATTTAGGTGAGTCACTTTTACATGACCATGGTCATCTTGACGGCGGCTCATAGAAGAAGACGCAATTCCTCCAAAAACAATTAATATGGCAACAACAACGGTAACAGCTTGGGCCAAAAATAACCCGTATTCAGCTAACAACTCAACCACACTCTATCCCTCTTTACTCAAATTAAATTTGATGTATACCATAACGCAAAACAATACTCACTACATGGTACTTTTATTAGTACCTTGCAGTAAGAAACGTCATGAATATTTCTAAAATAATACTGTGGTTGTTATATGGGGAGGTTTCAAGGTTTTACAAGCTTGTAGAGGGGCATAAATATAAGAAACGCCACGTTTAACGCAGCATTCTGTAGAACCTTACTCCCATTCTTTTAACGCCAAGTCGGCTCTATCATTCAAGGGCCTGGCCACCAAGCCCGAATTCCCCATGCTTACCGAAAAAATGGCCCCATCAGCCATGGGTAAAAAAGTCGCACTCCCATAGGTGGCATCGACTATCGACAACCAATGCGCATTACTTTTAATAGATGCCCACAAATCAAAGCCCAAATCAGGCTCACTTAGCGCATACACGGTGCGTTTAGCCGAACGCTCTTGCTCCAATGTGATATAACGCCCCTGCAAGCGATCTAATTTATAACCAGGGGTAAATCCCAAACCCGCAAGAAACCCTTTCCACTTGATCATACGGGCATCTATTTGCCACAAATCACCACGCACCTCATAACGCACCTCAACCCCTCCAGGCTGAGAAACCGTTACATCATAGGTTTGGCGAGCACTTTTCTCAAAACTTAACGTTGCAACATCTTGTTCTTTTTGCATTTGGTGGTAACTAAAAACATTTACCGCCAACAAGCCAAAAAATACCGCGATCGCAACAAACACCATTCCCAGCGAGCCTCTCAGCCAATTGATAAACCAGTTTTTGCGAAATAATGTAATAACGCCAGCAACTAGAAATACAACACTGATTAAAATGACAATACCGGTTATCCAGTCATATCCCATGTGTTTTCCTCTTTTCCATAACCGTTAGTGTGCCCTTACCGCCGCCATTGATCTGCGCATTGGTCGGCATATTGATCAATCAAATAGCGTGCGATTGATCCCTCTGGTGGCACCAATGGAAGCTGGTCAAAAAGAAACCAATCAGCTTCTTGGATTTCAACCCCGTCAACCTGGATATCACCACCCGCAAACTCCGCCTGAAACCCTACCATTAATGAGTGAGGGAACGGCCAAGGCTGGCTAGCCTTGTAGCTAATATTCTTAATAGCTACCCCAACCTCCTCTTGAACTTCTCTTGCAAAAGCTTGCTCCAGTGTCTCTCCCGGCTCAACAAAGCCTGCCAAGGTACTGTACATTCCCGAAGGAAATGAAGGGGATCTCGCTAACAATATTTCTGGCCCTCGGGTGATCAACCCAATGACGCAAGGAGATATTCTAGGGTACTGCGTATATCCACAAGAAGGGCACTCTTTTGCTCGATCAGTATCATGAAACGTAGTTTCAGTACCACAACGACTACAAAATTGGTGATCAACATCCCACTGAACGACCTGTAGCGCTCGACCCGCGATGAGAAACACGGTCTCCTCAAACGTCATCATCAACCCTCGTAAGTCCTTTAGAAAAAAAGGCTCTGGAAGGGTAACGTCATCAGGAATATAGACAGCATATACCGGCTGCCCAAAATAAAGACCTAGAAAGTACGTAGATTTAAAACCAACATTTAGCTCTGAAAAGTTAACAACTTGAGGTACCGATGCACCCTGCCCATCATCAAACATCATTAACTTGCCTGCCTGAAAGGCAAACCAAATAACAGGGGTTTCACTGCGGGGAGGGGCTATCACTCCAGGTTCAAAGTTTTCGTATAACATGGTTTAATTACGTACCTTCAACCAAGCAGGTTAACTGCAAGCATTCGATTTATGCTGCTTCGCTGGGAAAGCCAAGTTCATCCATGCTTTCCTCTGCAACGTCAAGCACTCCGTCTCCAATAGGCTTATTGTTTTCAATGCTTTCAAGATAATAATCGATACTAGTAATGGCATCCGCTAATGTTTCCATGAGATGCTCGTCAGGCTCATTGGATCGATCATTAATCAAACGACTATGTATAAACCCACCACAGGATTTCATCACATTAGCCGCACGCTCTAATTGCAGGAATGTGAGGCCACCCCATACAGTATTTAGTGTTGTCGGTACATTACTAAGATGCATGCCATCCCAATTAGATTCCATATAAGACGTAAGCGCCCTCTTAGCCAAAGAAAGTCCTGCACGAGACTCACCAACAACAAGGCGCCTTGCCTCTTCCAACTGAGTTATCGACATGCCTTGTTTGGCAACTGCTTCCGCTTCATTTCCACCAACACTTTGAGCCCCCCCCATTCGAGGTGACAGGGACGCAATGCTATTTTCCACGTACAACAAAGCATCAGCGACAGCATTAAATTCATCGCTATCCGCATCAATATCCGCAGAACTTGTCCAGTTAACGATATACCCTGCCTGCTCTTTCAACAAAGTACTTGCATCAATTAGACCTAGCATCAACAAGGTGTTGGCAATCTTGATAAGCGCCTCACTGATTCGCGAGAAGCTTTCCTCGTCATCCCCATGGGCTCCACGAGCCCCCAAATCTAGGGAATCTTTGATATGAGATAATTCGTCTTTAATCGCATCAACAACTGACTTAATAACACTTCCGCTGGGGCCATTCATCAATGCTTGCTCTCGCTGCATTTCAGAACCCGCCATTCTGTTTTCTACGACGCCAAACTCAGTAAGAATTTCTGTGACAACGCCATCCAATTTATCCGCTAGCGACGTGACAAATACCGCTTCTCTAACTACATTATCAGGAGCTTCTTTAGCGAGAGTCACTTCCGCTTGCAAAACCGTGGCTTTAATTTGGCGATCAATCATTCCAAGCAATGATTTACGTGAGTTGGTTACCTCAACACCGTCATTCTCTAGAGCCGCCAACACCCCTTGACCCAGCCACCACAACTTAGCCATTGGCACATCTCCACTCAAAGAATCAATCCGATCCAGGGCACGACGCATAAGCTTCACATTAGGAGAGGTATCTTCTCCCTTAAAGACACCTAACATGCCAACCTGATACATATGGCGCAACCTTCGGCCAATTTCCTCAAGCTTTACATGATCAGCTGGTTCTCCTGTTTCTTTTGATGGCCTAGAGGGGTTACTAGCCAATCTAAAAAAGGTACTTTCTGGAATAAGTGGCTTCTTAGCAAGACTGCGCACTTCATTAATAGTCGGAATCAGCAAGACAGGTAAGGTAGACTGCTTAACCTGTACATACTCAAGATAATGAGACAACACCATAATAGCGTTACTCAACCCTGCTAATGGCTTTTCTTGATCGGAGTCTTGGTTATCAAGAATAAACTCTCCAAGTGCCTCCATTTCCTCTACTAACAATGCCGCGCCATGCAGGTTTACAACAATCATTACGCCTCGCAATTGCCGAAATTGGTCAATACACTGCGTTAGACGTCGGCTATTGGATGGCTCCTCAGCGTACTGTTCCAAGCTGGATTCCGCTACTGACAGGGACTCATCCAGCTGTTCTTTCACTAAGTTTAAGGAGGCTGTTCCTTCTATCACGACCATATTTACACCTTGACGACGCGGCTTTGCGAGAAATGTGTTTTGTTATTGTTCCGAGCATTAACTGTACTTCTAACTGTAGTACCGACTTCAGTATAGTAAAACTTAATGAAGTCATGATAATTCAACTAATTAAAATCATCATTCAAAGAGTACATTAAATACTGTATTTAAGCCTATGATTTATAAACCTTTCCCCCCCCTGAAACAAGAGACTCAGCACAACATAGGCTTAATTAATCGATAAAAAAACATGCTTAAGGGCAGGAATGGCTACTGAGTAACATTTTTGCAATATCATTTTTATCGCTAAGCTCAGTTTTCACCCGGAAAAACCACCCCCCACACCGACTCACCATCACACTTTTTAGCAATTGCTGCAATTCTAGCGCGATGTTCGGTTATTTCTTCATCACTTGCTAACGTAATATTTAGCGCTGAGCGTTCGTCACTAAGGCGAATGACTTTCGCCCCAGAAATCTCCCCATCTCCCCCCTCGTCACCCAAAATCAGCTTAGTCTGCCCACCCGTCATGGCGAGATAAACGTCCGCCAATATCTCAGAATCAAGCAATGCTCCGTGAAGCTCTCGATGCGTATTATTTATTTCATATCGTCGACACAACGCATCAAGACTATTGCGCTGCCCAGGGTGCATTTTTCTCGCAAGCAGCAAGGTATCAAGCACCGAAGAATAGTCCTCGGTTTTCCCATAGGTAGACTTAAATTTTTGATCACAAATTTTTAGTTCATTATTCAAAAAACCAATATCAAACGCTGCGTTATGAATAACCAACTGGGAGCCCTTAATGAACTCCAAAAATGCTGGCGCAACTTGGTTGAAACGTGGCTTATCTACTAAGAACTCATTCGTTATTCCGTGAACCTCAATTGCCCCATCATCAATTTCACGATCCGGGTTAAGGTATTCATGGTACGTATTACCGGTTAAGCGTCGGTCAATAACTTCCACACAACCAATTTCTATAATTCGATGGCCTTCAGAAGGCTCAAGCCCAGTGGTTTCTGTATCTAAAACTACCTGACGCAAAATCTACTACCTTTTTATAAACATTAATGAATTAAAAATTAAGCGCTAACAATGACAACGCTTACTTGGTGCTATCGACACCATCACTTGAGTTACGCGATGCGGGACTCACCAACCCGTTAAGCGGAATGGGAACCAACGAAGGCCTTTGGAACCGCTTAGACTTAATTGGAGTAAACGTAGCGACACGTTTTGTCGCCACCAACGTATACACAGCCCCCGTTTGAGATAACCAACGTTTGGCTAGCGCACCAACCCACGAAAATGCTGTTGACGTTCCTGAATTTACGGTCGGCAGACCATAACAAACACATTCACAGCCTTCAATCTCAAAATCCAGTAAGTTTAGCCAATCGGAAAGTCTATAAGGACTGACAAAATTCCCATTCCAAGGGGCTTTTGATGCATTTTTAAGAAACATCCTTGCAACACCCCACCAACTCCAAGGATTAAAACCAACGATCACAATTTTTCCACCGGGCATCAATGTCCGAGCAACTTCTCGAAGAATGCCGTGAGGATTGTCATGAAAGTCCAAGCAGTGATGTAACACCGCAACATCAATAGAATCTGAAGCTATAGGTAACTCAGTACATTGACTTTTTACCGCAGACATTTGAGAACGTAAAATTTCACCAGGGTCATCACTGTGTGTTGGCAACAGTTCGACGCCAATCTCACTGAGAAAGAATTGATGTTTAATAGGGCTATTAGATGTCAACGAAGCGGTATCAAAAACCCCCATCTGCATCAAATGATATCCAAACAGCTCCGGAAGCAGCTGATCCAACACCCCCCTTTCCTGCTCTAGAACCTGCTTACCTAACTCGCTTTTGTACCATAAGTTCACTAACTCATGAGAGTATTGTCCGTGAGCGGAATGAAACGGTCTAAATAGCCGAGGCAATGCCATGATATCGTCCTTTTAACAAATCTTGTCTTTAAGTCATGTCTTTGAGTCTTGTCTCTGACAGTAGCAAATTTTTTGCTACCTAAGTTAGCTTAAACCCAAATCCCTACGCAGAATCACAAATTAGCGTGCAATCTGCACAGGGATTCAAGTTAATAGTAAGAAGTCTGCACAATATTACGTTATCATTTGGAATATCTATCAAACAACGCTGTCCAAGATCGCTAGCATCAACCCGCCACCATCAAACCAGGACTTAACATGATCGAAATCCTCCCCATTTGCGCATTTTCTGACAACTACATTTGGGCGATCACCGATCATGAACGCGTTGTCGTGGTTGACCCCGGCGATGCGGCACCCGTCATTGAGTTTATTGAAAAAAGAAACCTTTCTTTAGCGGGAATTATTGTCACCCATTATCACCCAGACCATATCGCGGGTATTGGTCAACTTATAAATGCTCACCCCGACATTCCTGTTTGGAGCCCCGCAAATGAAACGGTTCCCCATTCAACAGTCTCATTGAAAGAAGGCGACAGTATTTCGCTTCCTATTGGAAACATCTCACTTGATGTACTGGATGTGCCGGCCCATACCGCGGGGCATATTGCTTACACTGGCACTCTCCCTGGTGGCCAACCCGTTCTATTTAGTGGCGACACTCTATTTTCATCGGGCTGCGGGCGATTGTTTGAAGGTACAGCTGAACAAATGCTGAATGCTATGAAAAAGTTCAGCTTGCTTCCAGACAACACGCTGGTGTATTGCACGCATGAGTACACACTATCAAATCTCGCTTTTGCCATGACGCTAGAACCGGAGAACATTGATATTCAGCAACGCACTTTAGAAGTCACGGCGCTACGAGACCAAAATACGCCGTCGGTTCCTTGCTGGCTTGGGAGTGAGAAAAAGGTAAATCCATTTTTGCGCTGGGACAGCCCTCAACTCAAATATACTGTAGAAGACTGGGCTGATGAGAAACTGGAAGATGATATCTCAATATTCGCTGCAATTCGTCGCTGGAAGGATGTATTTTAATTCACTATGAAGTCTTTTAAGCATTTTGGCCTCAACACCTTTTCAAGTACACTGCTTATCGCATTGATCACAATGCTAGTTGGCTGTAAAAATTTACCTATCACCGGCACCACTGCCAGCACTAATAACACTGCGTTTATAAAAAACACCCCAGAAAGCCAACCTAAAGTAACCCCTCCTCCTGTCACAGCACGCAACATCCATGAAGCGAATCCAGTTGAGGCAATACCATTTTGGGAAGATTTATCAGCTGGTTTTTCTTTGGATTTATCGTCCAACAACGCAAGAACTGTTGCTCAGCGCAATTGGTATGCCTCCCACCCCGAATATATTCGTCGTGTTGTAAAACGCGCTGAACCCTATATTTATTATATTTACCAACAGGCAAAACATCGAAACATCCCTGCAGAATTAGTGCTTTTGCCCATAGTAGAAAGTGCCTTCGACCCCTTTGCTTATTCTCACGGAAGAGCATCAGGTATCTGGCAATTTATACCCGGCACAGGTAAAGCCTACGGGTTAAAACAAACCTGGTGGTACGATGGGCGAAGGGATGTAAAAGCGTCTACTGATGCTGCATTTAACTATTTAACAAAACTCAGCGCTCAATTTGACGGAGATTGGCTGCTGGCACTCGCAGCTTACAACTCCGGAGGCGGAACAGTTCGAAAATCTGTTCGATATAACAAAAAACATGGGCGACCAACCGATTTTTGGTCCTTAAAACTACCCAAAGAAACACGGGCCTACGTACCTAAGCTCATCGCAATAGCTCAGATTTTTAAAACACCTGAAAAATATGGCATTACACTACCCCTCATCGCCAACGCCCCTCAAGTTGCTATCGCTTATACAGGCTCACAAATTGATATGGCTCAAGCAGCAACCCTTGCCAACGTAAGTATCGATGAACTTTACACACTTAATCCAGGTTTCAATCGATGGGCAACCGACCCTGAAGGCCCTCATTCATTACTTTTACCCATTGAAAAAGCTGAAGCGTTTACTATCGGACTGTCGAAGCTACCCAAAGAAGAGCGGGTTACCTGGTCTCGTTATAAAATAAAATCTGGCGATAGCTTAATCTCCATTGCTAGAGCAAATAAAACAACACCCGCGATGATTAGAGATGTAAACCATATCCAAGGAAACAGGATAGTAGCTGGCAAAACAATCTTGATTCCTTCCGCAGCACAATCGTCAAAAGCCTACCGTTTGGCACTTGACCAGCGCATGAAAGCCAAGACCAACAGAGCGGTTAAAGGAAAGCGTCGCGTACATCATTATGTACAGCCAGGGGATAGCTTTTGGAAAATCGCTAAACGATATAAAGTCAAGACACGGTCTCTCGCCAAATGGAATGGTATGGCTCCAACAGACCCTTTAGTGTCTGGAAAAAAACTCACTATATGGGTAGCCAACAAAAGTCCAACAGGGCGTAAAAGCGGAAAGATTAGAAAAGTTAACTATAAAGCGCGTAATGGTGATTCATACGCTCGTATCGCTGACAAGTTTAACGTGTCAGTCAATGAGATTAAACGTTGGAACAAAGTTGATTTAAAACGGTACTTACAACCAGGTCAATTGGTAACACTCTATGTTGATATTACCAACGCCCCTTAGATGGGCGAATTTACTTTAACGTTGACAGGGCGATGCTTGCTTGCTGGGCGAGCATACTAAAATTCATAAACTGCTGCCCCGTAAGCTCTATGCCCGAATCTCTTTGATCTGCGTAAAACACACCAATAGGTTTTCTTGAAACGACGATAGGAGCAACAAAAAAACCTCCTTGCCCAAGCACTTTTTGAATGGGTTGCGTAATAAGGTAATCTTTGCCCCCTGTTTTATCTCTGCCCGCCCAAAATGGCTGGGCCTGCCCTATGGCATAAGAAAAGGCGTTATCAACATCCACCTTGAATTCAAATGAAGATTCAAAAGACTCCGACACATCACCACCAAAAAGCTTAGCTTTCAACACTTTTCTATCCTTAGATAATAACGCCATCGAGACACGCTCCAAGCCTAATGCATCCTTCATAGCGTCTAGTATTAGAGAAAATATCTCATTCACATTCAGCTTTTTCCCCGCCAGCAAATCACCAATCCTTTGCATATATTCCATATGCAAATCTGTATCGACTTTTTCTACGGCCGAATCTTCAACAACGGCCTTGCTTGTGACAGGCTGCGCCACCGTTTTTGTAAACTCTTCAGCGCCTGAACTATTCTCAGCTTGAGCAAGCAACGTTTTCATCGGAGGCAGCGGTTCTTTACGTAATGCGGCATCAATCATTTCAGGCGTTATATCAAGCTCCACCATTATTCTTTGTGTTTTCTTTTGTGCTTTCTGTGCTACCTCTACCTCTAGTGCCTCCACATCCATTTGAACAACTGTATCTAGTGAGCCGCTTTCGGGCAGGCTTACATTATCATCGGGACTATCTACTTCATTCTGAGTAAAAGTAATGACATTCAAACGTTCGGCTGTATCAGTTGTGTAATTTGACGGTGGAATAAGGTGTTTTACTGCGTCAGCACCATAATGACTGGCTACCTCTCGTGCATAGTCTGCCACCTGTTTAGCTTGCTCTAAAGCCGCCGCTGTATCAACACCACCAAAATCTGCGATCCGCTTAATGACTGAAGCGACAGGCTCAGAATCCCACCCTAACCCCGCAACTTGGCTTAATTCTTCCCCCAACAAAACAGCTTCCACCGGGCGGGTTAATTTTGTAGAAGGGCTAACCGCATCCTTCATCATATCGCCCAAACTCCAGCTATTAGCCAAACCTAACGTCAAATCCTGGAAAGAAAACCCCAAGACTTGCTGAGCAGCCATATCCGGTGATACTCCTTGCTTAGAAATAAGGTGATCTAGCTTACGGCTTAAATCATCATCACGAGAAAGCACCGACATTTCTCCCAAATGATGAAGTAAACTTGAGATGAAAATCTCCTCCTTAACTCCGTACTTGGCATTACTAACCAACCCCTTAGCTTGCATTGCAGCGTGAAAGGACTTTGCCATCACATTCTTCAAATGCTGCGTCGGGGATTTTTTTAACATTTCATCAAGTACTTTCATCGACAATGAAATATCACGTATAGAGGTGAAACCCATCAACACTATTGCCCGTGTAATGGTGTTTACTTGGCCAGACCCACGATAAATAACACTGTTTGCAACCTGAAGTACCCTCGTGGTTAACGTTGGGTCTTTTAACACCTGCTCAGTAAGCTGAGACACGCGCGAATTATCCGAAGAGGTAAGCTGGCCCATTTGGTTAATGGAACTAGCCATTGCTGGCATGCTTCTTTTACTCAACGAATCAATTAATTGGTCAATAGTTTCAGTGTCTGTCTGATCTTCAGCCATCAACAACCTGCTTTCCCTCAAGGTATTACATTCAGCTTCACGTCTTAGAAGATTAGTTCAAATTACAAACCTTGACCCCTCCTTATATCGAATTAATTCAATAGACTTCCTTTCTTATAGCTAGCAATACCAACAGCTATGGGGTAGATTAATCTACTTATCATATAAGAATCAAAAAGGTAGCGCCCCTTGCGCGAACAAAAACATTTATTAAAAGTCGACGTTAAATGCACAATACAGCAATATTAATAACGTTTATCTTACCCTTATTATTATCATCCAAATTACTGTCTGCCGAAACCTTCGGCCAGGACACCACCAAAGCCTCATCACTCAGCCTTTTTGACAGCCCATCCTATCTTCCCACAAGTGCTGCAAAAACCTACGTAAATCCAGATGCCCCAAAAAAAGGCAGCATTACACTCGCTGGTTTTGGCTCTTATGACACCTTAAACCCTTATCTATTAAAAGGGATTAGCCCAATTAACACGCCTGGCATGGGCATGTACGGCTTTAGCGAAGCCAACGAGCCCCTTATGGTCGGGACAGGAGACTACCTACCCTCGGGGGATGAAGCACAAACGGCCTATTGCCTCATTTGTGCCAACATTGAGTACCCTACAGACCTTTCATGGATACGCTTTTCCATCAACCCCAATGCAAAATTTCATGATGGCTCGTCCATTACGGCTAATGACGTAGAAAACAGCATCCAACTATTACGAAGTGACCTTGCTCATCCTAAATACCTCGATATTTATCGCAACATCACCTCAATCAAAGTACTTAATCAGCATTCAATACAATTTAATATTAAAGGAGCAAACAGAAAAAGTCTGATGTTGCGTATTGGCGAACTCCCCGTGATGTCTAAAGCGCACTGGACAAAACATGCCTTTAACGATGCATCAACAGTAGCGCCACTTCTCAGCGGCCCTTATAAAATCAAAAAATTCCAACTGGGTAGCCATATTGAATTTTCTAGAGTTAACGACCATTGGGCTAAAGAACACCCTCTTTATCAAGGTCAATTTAATTTCAATAGCGTCCGCATCGATTTCTTTAAAGACCGCACCGTTGCACTAGAAGCGTTCAAAGCAGGTAATATTGACGTGTTTTACGAGTACGTGTCAAAAGACTGGGCCACCGCCTATGACTTCCCCGCACGCAACTCAGGTGAAGTTATAAAGGAGGAGATCAGGCATAAAATCCCAAGTGGTAGCCAAGCTTTCTTTTTGAATTTAAGAAGACCGCTATTTAAAGATATACGCGTACGGAAGGCACTTTCCCTATTATTTGATTTTGAATGGACCAACAAGACCATTTTTGCTAATGCCTATAAACGCTCAAATACCTACTACCCTAATTCACCCTTTGAAACCACCGGGGTCCCGCAAGGCGCTGAACGAGAGTATTTGCTTCCACATCAAACCTCATTACCAGAAGGTATTCTTAATACCCCTTTTAAACTTGATAAAACAAAAGCTAATGGAAACATTCGCCCCCAACTCAGGCAGGCAACCTCGCTACTAAAACAAGCGGGCTGGGTCTTATCGAACAATCAACTCATTCATAGCAAATCAGGGGACAAGTTTGAGTTCGAGTTTCTCGTAAACCAACCAAGCTTTACCCGAGTCATTAATCCTTACATAAAAAACCTTTCTCGTGTCGGCATCAACGCAGCTGTCAGGGTCGTTGACCGAAGCCAATACAAAGTAAGGTTGGACGAAAAGGATTTTGATATTATTACTTTCGTTTACCCTCAAACCTTATCGCCAAACCATGAACAACGGCTATACTTTCACTCGTCCCAAGTTGACGTTCGTGGCTCCAGAAATTTTGCAGGCATTAACAACCCCGTTATTGATATGCTCATTGACAACATCACCTCAGCATCTGACAGAGCCTCTTTAACATCGGCCACCCAAGCACTAGACAGGGCTCTATTGTGGAACTATTACACAGTACCTCACTGGCACTTGAATTATCATCGTATAGCGTACTGGAATCATTTCGCTAGACCGGGTGTCCAACCTCAATACAACCTCGGCTTTACAAGCTGGTGGATAGAAAACAAACACTAACGGATGTTAAAAGACCTTCATGCAACACAAAAAAAAATCAACGTTATTACTTTTTACAATATCACTAGCGTTTTCATTGTTCTGTACTCATGCCCAGGCATTAGGCAAAGGTGTCCATGCGCTAGCGATGCATGGTGAGCCCAAATATAGCGAAGGTTTTTCTCACTTTGACTATGTAATCCCTGATGCACCGAAAGGTGGCAACATTGTTCGCTCGGCAAACGGATCTTTTGATAGTTTTAATCCTTTTATCCCCAAAGGTGAACCTGCAACAGGTGTTGGCTATATTTACGACACGCTCACGGTAGCGTCAAGTGACGAGCCATTTACTCAATATGGATTGGTTGCTGAGCGTATTTCAGTATCTAAAGCAAACGACTCAGTTACCTTTTTCATCGATAAACAAGCATACTTTCACGATGGGCACCCAATCACATCAGAAGATATATTATTCAGCTTTAACACACTAACGAAACAGGGCCGCCCATTCTACGGTGCCTACTACGCCGATGTAACAGAAGTTAAGATCATCAATGAACACACAATTACATTTCACTTTCGAGATGGAAAAAATCGAGAGCTTCCATTAATACTGGGGCAACTTCAAGTTTTACCCGCACACTATTGGAAAAACAAAGATTTCACTTCAGCAACCCTCTCCCCTCCATTAGGTAGCGGCCCATACAAAATCGCCAAGTTCAGCCAAGGCAAGGACATATCCTACCAGCGCGTGAAAAATTACTGGGCCAAAGACCACCCCACTCGAGTCGGTCATTTCAATTTCAACGAAATTCGCTTTGATTACTATCGAGACCCCAATGTTGCATTAGAAGCATTTAAATCAAAAAACTTCGACATACGCGAAGAGAACAGTTCAAAAAGTTGGGCAACACAATATGAAGGGCCTGCATTTGAAGACAAAAGCATTATTCTAGCTACAATCCCTCACGAAAACCCTGCAGGCATGCAGGCGTTCGCAATCAATACCCGCAGAGAGCTTTTTCAAGACCCTAAAGTACGCCAAGCACTTGGCTTGGCATTCGATTTTGAGTGGACAAATAAGAACCTATTTTATAGCGCATATAGCAGAAGCACTAGCTACTTTTCAAACTCCGAGCTTGCATCAAGTGGACTACCGTCAAAAGAGGAGCTCGTACTACTTGAACCATTCAAGGTCGACTTACCTACAGAATTATTTTTAAAAGAGTATCCCACCCCGGAAACCAAAGGTAATGGAAAAAACCGGTTAAACCTGCGCGCAGCAACCAAACTTCTTAAAGAAGCAGGCTGGATAATCCAAGAAGGTGCTTTAACAAATAAAAATGGCAAACTCTTCAATTTTGAAATTGTCATTTATCAAAAAACATTTGAACGAGTAATATTACCGTACGCCAAAAATCTTGAAAAATTGGGCATCAAGGCAACCATTCGAGTTATTGATGGGTCTCAATTCATTGAAAGGCGACGTGAATTTGATTTTGATATGATCATTCAAACATTTTCCCAATCCTCCTCGCCAGGCAACGAACAGCGTGATTACTGGTACTCTGGCTACGCCGACCATCGTGGTAGCCGAAACCTTATCGGCATAAAAGACCCCGTCGTTGACCATCTGATTGATGAAGTTATTGGTGCCGAGTCTCGCGACGACCTAATCACTGCATGCAGGGCTCTTGATCGAGTCCTTCTCTGGGGCCATTACGTGGTACCTCAATGGCACATCAGCTCCTATCGTGTTGCCTATCGAGATTTTTTTAGACATCCCAAAATCGCTCCCAAATATAGCCTTGGGTTTGATACCTGGTGGAAAGCGCCCAATCAATAACTGATTCTCTTTTATGACTGCATATATTATTCGACGATTACTCCTAATAATACCGACTCTGCTTGGGATTTTGGCGATTAACTTCGCCATTATCCAATCAGCCCCTGGTGGCCCAGTAGAGCAAATGATCGCGAAGCTAGAAGGTTTTGAAAGCAATACCGCTAACCGACTCGGCAATTCAACAAGCGCAGAGGTAAGAAGCTCATCCAATGGTCAATCAGATTATAGGGGAGCACAAGGCTTAGACCCAGACCTTGTAAAAAAAATTGAAGCGCTCTACGGCTTCGATAAATCTGCGTCAGAACGTTTCGGCGATATGTTAGTGAACTATTTCACCCTTGATTTTGGTGATAGCTTTTTTCGTGACAAATCGGTAATCGGACTCATCATAGAAAAATTACCTGTATCTATCTCTCTCGGACTATGGACGACATTACTCGCCTACTTAATTTCCATACCACTTGGCATCAAGAAAGCAATAAAACACGGCGAACCCTTTGACATATGGACCAGCAGCATTGTAATCATTGGATACGCAATCCCTGGTTTTCTGTTTGCAATATTATTAATTGTTCTACTTGCTGGCGGCAGTTATTTTAATATATTTCCGTTGCGAGGCTTAACCTCTACAAACTTTGATTCATTAAGTACTTTTGCACAAATCAAAGATTATCTTTGGCACATTACATTACCCGTTTTCGCGTCGGTCGTAAGTAGCTTTGCAATGCTTACAATGCTTACCAAAAACTCATTTCTGGATGAAATCGGAAAACAATATGTCATTACCGCTAGAGCGAAAGGGTTAACAGAGAAACAGGTTCTCTATGGTCATGTATTTCGCAATGCAATGCTGATCATCATTGCGGGCTTTCCCTCTGCTGTTGTTGGTATCTTTTTTACCGGCGCATTACTTATTGAAGTTATCTTTTCTCTTGATGGCCTCGGGCTTTTAGGTTTCGAATCCGTATTATCACGAGACTACCCCGTCATCTTTGGCACACTGTTTATTTTTGCGTTAATCTCCCTTGTTATGAATATAATCAGTGACATCACCTACACACTGATAGACCCCCGAATTGACTTTGAGTCTAGGGAGTAACGTATGAAAAACCCAATAAATCAACGGCGCTGGGAAAATTTCAAAAACAACAAGCGAGGCTGGTATTCTCTTTGGATATTCACCGCCCTATTCACAGTGGCGCTTTTTTCTGAAATAGTCGCCAACGACAAACCAGTCATAGTCAGTTACGACGAACAAATATACTTTCCATTCTTATTTACTTATTCTGAATTAGAGTTTGGCGGGGAGTTTGAAACTGAAGCAGACTATCGTGACGAGTACGTGGCAGAACTAATCAATGCAAAAGGTTATCTCATTTTTCCGCCGATTCCTTTTAGCTATAACACCATAAACTATGACCTAACAACACCTGCCCCCTCCCCTCCCGATAGCGTTAACTGGCTAGGAACGGACGATCAAGGAAGAGATGTGCTGGCTCGCATCCTATACGGCTTTAGAATCTCCGTAATATTCGGTATTACGCTGACGGTGTTCAGCACCATCATAGGAGTCTTTGCTGGTGCTATTCAGGGATATTACGGCGGCAAACTTGATTTAATCATGCAGCGCCTTATAGAAATCTGGAATGCTTTACCCATGCTATTTCTATTGATCATATTAGCAAGCATCGTCACTCCCAATTTCTGGTGGCTCTTAGGAATAATGCTGCTCTTTAGCTGGATGTCTTTGGTCGGTATTGTAAGAGCGGAGTTTTTGAGAGGCAGAAATCTAGATTACGTCAAAGCCGCAAAAGCTCTTGGCTTGGATGACAAAACCATCATGATTCGGCACGTATTACCTAATGCAATGGTATCTACACTCACCTTTATGCCATTTATCCTTACTTCCTCAATCACAACACTTACCGCATTAGACTTTCTGGGTTTTGGCTTGCCCGTTGGTGACCCATCACTCGGTGAACTCATTGCTCAGGGCAAAGCTAACTTGCAAGCTCCCTGGCTAGGGATTTCGGCTTTTGCCGTATTATCAATAATGCTCAGCCTCCTTGTTTTCATCGGAGAAGCCGTACGCGATGCCTTCGATCCGAGGCTTAACTAATGAACGACAAAATGACCGAAAACATACTATCCGTCAATAATCTCTCGGTAACCTTTACACAAGCAAACCAAATTAACTGTGCTGTAAAAAACGTCAGTTTCAATCTGCAAAAAGGCAAAACTTTTGCCCTTGTAGGTGAAAGCGGATCAGGAAAGTCCGTTACCGCTCACGCTATCCTCCGACTTCTACCCGAAAACTCATGCCATTTCCCATCAGGGTCTGTCAGCTATAATAACCGAGAGCTATTAAACGCCCCGTTATCTCATATGCAATCCGTTAGAGGTAACGGTATTGGAATGATTTTCCAAGAACCCATGACAGCATTAAACCCCTTACACTCCGTTGAAAAGCAAATTAGTGAAACTCTCCTACTTCACGGAAAACTATCGGCAAAAGACATAAAACGCCGAGTAATAGAGTTATTGACACTCGTTGGCATCCCAGATCCAAAACAAAAACTATCGTCCTACCCACACGAGTTGTCCGGGGGACAACGCCAGCGGGTAATGATTGCGATGGCCCTATCTAATGAGCCTGACATACTTATCGCCGATGAACCAACTACCGCTCTCGATGTAAACATTCAAAAACAAGTACTGAATTTATTAAAAGAGTTGCAACAAAAAATGGGCATGGCCATCCTGCTGATAACCCATGACCTTGGTATTGTAAAACGTTATGCCGATACCGTCGCCGTAATGAGTGATGGGGAACTTGTAGAAACAAACGATTGCCAAGCTCTATTTAAATCTCCTCAGCACCCTTACACGCAAAGATTACTTGCATCTGAGCCAAGTGGCTCACCCTGCAGCACAACCGAGCAGGACGGGGCTTTGCTGGAAGTGTCCGACTTTAACGTATGGTTTCCCATTAAAAAAGGCGTATTTAAGCGTACGGTTGGGCACGTCAAAGCAGTAAACAACATAAATTTCGCACTAAAAAAAGGAAGAACTCTTGGAATCGTTGGGGAAAGTGGCTCCGGTAAAACGACATTGGTACAAGGCCTATTACGACTCTGCTCAAGTCATGGCTCCATAATATTTAACGGCATAAACATCCAAAACCTCAGCCAATCAGACGTTAGGCCATACCGAAAATCATTACAAATTGTATTCCAAGACCCTTTTAGCAGCTTGAGTCCACGAATGTCCGCGGCTGACATCATTTCTGAAGGCTTGGCTATTCACAACCCAATGCCGAAGCAAGAAAGCGACAAACTCATCATACAGATCATGAAGGAAGTTGGACTTGATCCTGCCACACGCCACCGTTACCCCCATGAATTCTCTGGTGGACAACGCCAACGTATCGCTATTGCCAGAGTTCTCATTCTGAAGCCTGAGCTTATTATATTAGACGAGCCCACCTCGGCCCTAGATCGCTCGGTACAATGCCAAGTGGTCGACCTATTACGCTCACTACAAGAAAAATACCAGTTTAGTTACGTATTTATAAGCCATGACTTAAAGGTTGTTAAAGCACTCGCTCATGACATCATGGTACTAAAAGATGGAAAAGTAACCGAACAAGGTTCTGCAGCCGAGATTTTCCAAAACCCTAAAACCGAATATACCAAAGAGCTTATATCCACCGCACTTAATCTGTAACAAAGGATTAAACGGGGGTTCCCCAACGAGTCACTTTGATTCACACTTACCTATTGAAACGCATTCATTTAAAAGAGTAGCATTATGGGATTTCTAGCTGGAAAGAAAATACTAATTGTAGGCGTTGCTAGCAAACGCTCAATCGCTTATGGCATCGCAGCGGCAATGCACAGAGAAGGCGCTGAAATCGCGCTTACTTATCAAAATGACAAGTTAAAGGGGCGAGTTGAAAAGTTTGGTCAAGAATGGAATACCAACCTGTGCTTCCCTTGTGACGTAGCATTAGATGACGAAATCGAAGCTGTTTTCACCTCCTTAGGTGAACACTGGGATAGCCTTGATGGCATTGTCCATTCAGTAGGTTACGCTCCTGCACATGAATTAGACGGTGACTACGTAAATGCTACGACTCGTGAAGGGTTCAAAATTGCTCATGACATCAGTTCTTATAGCTTTGTTGCACTTGCAAAATACGGCCGAAAAATGATGCAAGGTACCAATGGTTCGCTACTTACCCTATCCTACCTAGGGGCCGAGCGTGTAATCCCTAACTACAACACAATGGGACTAGCAAAAGCGAGCTTAGAAGCTAACGTACGCTACATGGCATCCAGCCTTGGGCCCGAAGGTATACGCGTTAACGCCATTTCAGCAGGCCCTATAAGGACTCTTGCTGCTTCTGGCATTAAAGACTTCCGTAAAATGTTAAGCTTCAATGAAGCACAAACACCATTGCGACGAAATGTAACCATTGAAGAAGTTGGAAACGTAGCGGCATTTTTGTGCTCTGACTTAGCCAGCGGTATCAGCGCTGAGATCACTTACGTTGATGGTGGCATCAACACTGTTAGCATGGGAAACCCTGACAACAGCTAAACCCAACGAAAGATAAAGTAGACAAGCAAATACCAGATAATAAAAAACCCTCAATTGAGGGTTTTTTATTATCTGGTATTAACAGACATTCACAACCGGTTAACGATCAATTCCTAGTAATCTGGGCGTTAGCTTTCAACGTTCCTAGGTAACCTTGAAAATCTGTTTGACCAAACCGACCGGCAACGACCGAGCCCATCTGAGAGGCCTCTTGATCCGACAGCTTATATTCGCCATCCGAAACCCCTGACAGTACAACAACAACCCAATCACCATTCGTTAACTGTACTGATGATGTTGTCTTCTTATCACCTTCTGGCTTAGGTAGCTCAAAAATCTTACTAACAACAGCACGATCAAGCTCACTATTCTGACGTGCAACGGCATCGGTTACTTTCCACTCAACCGAATACTCGCTCTCGATATCGTTAGTCGATTTACCCTCATCAACACTCTTAACGATTGCGCTGGCATCAGACTTTGCCTTTTCAATCGATTTTTGTTTTTTCAGCGCAGCAACAACTCTTCCCTTAACTTCCTTAAGATCCAACGTTCTGGCATCTTCATGCTCTTCCAGTCGAAGTACAACAAGGCCGTTCTTTTCGGTTTCAATCACTTCACTGTTATTTTGATCTTGAAGCACTGACTCTGCAAACGCTGCCTCAGCGAGTGAACGATCAGCAAACAATCCTGGACCACCAGCCTTCTGAACCCAGCCTGATGTTTGAACTGTGACATTGAATTTCTCAGCGATGGCAGAGAGATCCCCTGACTCAAAAGCCAAACGGTTTAGCTCATCAACAGCAACAGCAAGCTCCTCTTCCGCCCTATCGGCCTTGAGCTCCGTTGAAATACGAGTAGATTCAGCAGTAAACTCGGGCAGATCAGGAGCCTCAACACCTGCCAGCTTAATGAGGTGATAGCCAAATTCCGTACGCACGATATCAGATACCTCGGCTTCCTCTAAAGCAAACAGTGCATCATCAAAAGACGCGTCATAAATGCCTCTTGCTGAGAAGCCAAGATCTCCGCCTGCTTTTGACGTCGCTATGTCTTCTGAAAGCTCTTGAGCAACGGCATCAAATTCCTGCCCACTATCAAGCTTAGCTTTTGCATCCTTGATTTTAACCAAAGCTTGCTCCTCAGATTGATCATCGTTAATTTCAACGAGAATATGAGAAGCCCGGCGACGCTCTTTCTTTTTCAAAGCCTCAATTTCACCATCAAAGCGCTCACGAATATCTGCCTCAGCAATCTCAACATCGTCAGACAAAAAGTGATCTGCTGTGATATTCACAAAAGACACCTTAACCTTTTCCTGTGTTTGATATTGATCAGCATGAGCTGCGTAGTACGTCTGAACATCTTCATCACTGAGTTCAACTTTATCTTCGTAACTCTTTGAGGATAGAGTAACGGTAGCAACGTTTCGTTTCTGGCCATCAAGCACAACCAACGCTTCCAACTCCTTTGGTGTAACAAAAGCTGTTGCCGAAACTCCCTTTTGCAATTGCTCAATTAATAAGCTCTGGGATATCTCTTCAAAAAAGCGAGTGCCGCTGTATCCGATCTGAACAAGAACACGCTCCAACTTAACCTGGGAAAACTCTCCGGTTACGTCATCCTGAAACATTGGCATCGCCCGAACATAAGAGGAAACCTTCTCCTGCGGAAGATACAACCCTTCTTGACCAACGGCTGTTTTCAACAAGCTTTTTTGAATCAGAGTTTCCTCTACACCTGGTCGCAACAAGTCGGAACTAAGAACCGAAGGGTCAATACCGCCCCCCATTCGTTGCGCTAGATTTTGTCGTTGCTGCTCAATAGATCGATCAATCTGAGCATTGGTTATTTCTTCACCATCAACAACTATAGAAGCATCACTTCTTCCGCCTGTTTGAAATAATCCTTGAATGCCAAAAAATGCGAAAGGTAAAATAAAAATTGTTAAAAGTACTTTACCAAACCATCCCTTGAGCAGATCTCTAAAACCCTGCATAGCTTTTCTCTCTTACTGACTGGAATTCAAAATATTAATATTTTTATTAACTTATTATTTGTATAGCTCTAAGCCTTTGATTCAGCGGCCTAGAAGCCAAAAAAAAAGCGTATCCGATGATACGCTTTTTTCTTTTGACTTTAAAAGCTTTTGTTCTCGTTTC
>CAJXXT010000022.1 GCA_913063495.1 uncultured Gammaproteobacteria bacterium
CGGTAAGCGCCTTCGCTCTTAGGCTTGTATTCTTCTAATACATAGTGGAAGTTCGTTCCACCAAACCCAAACGCACTAATACCCGCTCGACGTGGTGTGCCATCGGGCCTAGCAATCCAAGGACGAGTGTCTGCATTAATATAAAATGGAGAATCATCTATCCCCAATTTTGGATTAGGGTTTTTAACGTTAATAGTCGGCGGTAGAACTTTATGATAAAGCGCTAACGACGCCTTGATAAATCCAGCGGTACCTGCCGCCGCTTTAGTGTGACCAATCTGAGACTTAACACTTCCCAAAGCAATGTATTGCTTATCATCGCGCCCATCATCAAACGCTTGACGCAAACCATTAAATTCTGCGACATCACCAGCAGCAGTCCCAGTACCATGGGCTTCGATTAAACCTACCGTCTGAGGATCACAACCTGCATCTTCATACGCCTGAAGAAGTGCTTTTGCCTGACCTTCAGGGCGCGGAGCATAAATACTCTTAAACTTACCATCACTAGAAGCACCAACCCCCTTAATAACACTGTAGATACGGTCGCCATCACGCTCAGCATCTTCAAGGCGCTTAAGGGCAACCATACCCAACCCTTCACCTACCAACATGCCTCGTGATTCTTCATCAAAAGTTTGTACACAATCCGCATCAGTAAATGCAGGAGTCTTACTGAAGCTCATATACATAGTGATTGAGTTATCACAACATACACCGCCAGTAATCATCACATCACTGCGACCTTCCAGCAATTCAGACAGTGCCATTCGTGTTGCCGCTAGCGATCCAGCACAAGCCGCATCAACCACACAGTTCATACCACCAAAATCAAATCGGTTAGCAATTCGACCTGCAATAACGTTGCCTAACATTCCTGGGAACGAGTTTTCTTCCCAACCTACGTAGGCTTTTTTAAACTTCTCAATAATAGTGTCAATGTCTTTCTCTTCTACACCACTGCTCGTTAATACCTTCTTTAGAACCGGATACTGAAGACGAGATACCAATGGTGCCAATAGTTTCTGCCCACCACCTACACCCAGCGTAATACCAATTCTCTGAGGGTCATATCCAGAGTCAGGACCAATGCCTGCATCTTCTAGAACATCCTTTGCAACAATTAGCGATAGAAGTTGAGCAACATCGGTGATTTCTAAGATATTTGGCGGCAAACCAAATTCCATTGGATTGAAATCAAGCTCAGGAATGAACCCACCACGCTTACAATAGGTCTTATCTTCCGCTGTTTTATCTGCACTATAATAGTCTTCGATTTTCCAGCGATTCTCAGGAACATCGATAATGCAGTCAATTTTGTTCAGGATGTTATCCCAATAGGACTGAAGGTTCTTTGCCTCGGCAAAAACACTGGCCATTCCAACAATAGCAATCGGTGTCTTTTGTAATCGAGAATTCAGTCGAGTGGTATTTTCCTCGCTCATCGCATGTTCCTTTATAGATAAATTCAAATAGTGGTTATATTTTTGTGAAAACGTTAATGACAATTATTTTTTAGCCAAACCCAATACCCACACCCCACAGGTTGCGAAAGAATAGGTTCTGATTAGAAAGTGACTTAACTAGAATTTTTCTGACCCAAGAGTCGGCCTTATGACAATATAAATAAGCGCCGTCATCAGCCGTTATAGGTGTACACCCAAAAAACGAACGTTTTAGGGGAACCCTCAATAATATAATTAAAATACGCATGATCAACTCGTTCAACATTAGCGTACTTTTGAGACCCTTATCTTTAAGCATTTTTAGTAACTATGTGTTTTGTTTTATTATTATTGTTATCGCTTTTACCTGAACACTAACCCTAAATAGATACAACATGATGACTAGCCCTTATCATATTGCTGCTTCTGAACAATCAAACCAATCAGTACGAAGGTTCAGAAAATTCATCACTATATAGATGGTTTATGTATTTTCTTTGGGCAAAGCGTGCTCAATCAAGCTAAATCCGTGAACGTACAAGACTACCTGACTTAACCCCTAGCTATCAATTGATTATCGCCAATAAATGTAAACATTTGTTTTGTTTTTTGAAATAAGTACCATTCCGGCACATAAGCGCCTCTCGCCACTAATAAACCAAGCATCCATGCCACACCTTGCAATTACCCCCACCAAGCGATTCTTATCAAGTTTTGTTTGAAATCTTCTTTAAAAACATATATCTTACGCGCCTTACAGTTTGGAGAGGTGTCCGAGTGGCCGAAGGAGCTCGCCTGGAAAGCGTGTATACCGCAAGGTATCGAGGGTTCGAATCCCTCCCTCTCCACCAAGTTGTACGTTGTTTTTAAAAGGGATTTTTATTTTAACTCGTCATCTAGGGCTATTTTAGGGCAACCTTTTCTAATCAGCACCATTCTCCTATCAAATATCAACAGCAAGCTAATACCTTTCCTCTGCCACATTTGATCGAATCTTATTCAAAATTGCTTTATTTCGTAGTGAAAACAGCCTCTAGATCAAACAAACTGTCTACCGTTGGTGGCTGATAGTTTATATCTGAACCCGCCAGTTCCCGGCAAGATCAAAATATCAACACCAGAAAAACCACAATCACAGTGAAACCGCCAATCCATTTATATAAATCCCGCTTAGTCATCGGTGATTTTTGACTGCTTTTTTCTTTCATAATTAGCTGTGCAGCCAAAGCATCTAGATCCCCTTTACCCATATCCTTTGGGGGAACTTTAATAGATGCGACATTGATTTTAGGCGCCACCAACGCTTCCTTAGCCTTTACATTTACACTCTCAAGTAATTCTATAAGCGCTTGCCGATCTTCATTAGGCATTGCCAATATGCCTTTGTGATCGTTTGCAGCGAGCTTATAGGTATTACCAGCGATGATTACTGTGATTGTGGAATTCATCATATACCGACCTGCCCTTAAAACGCGAATTCAACCCCACCGATATCTAAACGTAATGATTGAACAACGGACACAGATTACCTGCAAGGTAATTGCGATTGATATACATAATAGCGAGAATTTATGTCAGCCGTACATCATTTAACGATTAGAAAGGTTGCTGTTTATGAAAACTTTTGAATTCACCCTGCAAACACTAACGTCGAGGTTTGCATTGTTGCTAGCGCTGCTGCCCTCGTTACTAATGATAAGTGGCTGCGCCGGTCAGATGACACGAATGATGGGGCATATGGCGCTAGGGCAACAAGTGGATTATCTCAATATTGAGGGTGCGACCGGTTCGCACCTAGACCAGCTAAGCCCAAAGGTATGGACCTATAACTGGGGGTTTGATCGCACGCTGATCGTGGATACTAAGGTGGGCTTAGTCGTTATAGATTCCTTCACCAAAGAGCTCTCTAAGCGCTTGCTGAAGGAACTTAAACAGGTGGGCTTAGACAAACCGGTTCATACCTTAATTTATACTCATTTTCATCTTGATCATGTTGGAGGTGGCGCTCTTCTCAAACCTCAGCACGTTATCGCTCACGAGAAAACCGAAAGCTACTGGCAAGACTTTGATATTACCCATCTTGGCATTGCTAAACCCACCAAAACAATCAATGGTGATGTAGAAATGAACATTGGCGGGGTTACTTTCCGCTTATTGTACGGCGGCTTCTCTCATACAGATACGTTTTACGCCGTACATTTGCCGGAAGAAAATTTACTGTATGCAGCCGACACTGTTGGGGTAGAAGTTTTTTTGCCGGTGGGTGGAATCGCAATATATACACCAGGTTACTATCGCATGCTGGAACGCATTGGCAATATTGATTTTTCTACCTTTGTATCCAGTCACTTTAAGGTAGGAAACAAGCAAAACTTCCTAGAAGCGAAAGAACTACAATTTTCAATACGCCGTTTAGTGCAAGAAGAGATATTGAAATATAACGGCGAAGTAGCTTTACACCAGAACAAAGAAGCCATGTTAACGTTGTATGATAATGTACATGATCAGTTGTATGATAAGTACGGCGATTGGCATGGCTTTTCCGCGCAGATCGTTCCAACGATACTAGGAGCCTACGTGAATAGCCTCGTTGGCAACTAGAGAGTATCTCCACGCTCTATCCACAAACTAGATTTAGATTCAACCAACCCACTGACGACACAATTTATTAATATAATTATCAGTGACTTTGAAACTTAAATGACTTATAAGTGACAAATAAGGAAGTTTTGTTAAAGAAGGAGTTTTACAAGCTATGAGCATTCAACAAATGATAGACATATTTATCGTCTTTACTATTGCCTCCACCGTAACGCTAACAGCGGCTGGATTGGCTTTTTCAAATTAAGTTAAGAAGCTGTTAGCGAGAAAATACCCAACTATGTGCGGAAGAATCAATGTTAATGCTGACCCTATAGTTGAGTGGGTATACAAGATCCTTGAGATACCTTTCAGCACAACATCAAACGATGACCTCCGACCAACTCAAGAAGTAGCAACTATCGCTATGCTGAATGGAGGCATACAGCAGCTCGATACAACATGGGGAATCAAGCCAAGTTGGTCAAAAAAGTTACTGATCAATGCTCAAGGCGAGAGTGTCGCTACTAAGAAGACGTTCCTGGACTCATTCAAAACTAAACGTTGTCTTGTGCCCTGTACCGGCTGGTACGAATGGCGTGACGAAGGTGGCTTAAAAAAACAAAAGTACCTATTTACTCAAGCTAATGGTGATCCGTTATTAATGGCTGGAATTTGGTACGACAACAACGAAACCTCACAACTGGTAACCCTTACAACAGAACCAAATGATAAATGCGCGGAAATTCATAAGCGTATGCCAGTTTTAATACAACCGGATAATATAGACACTTGGCTTAACGCCTCTACAAAGGATGCCCAATCACTTATCGAGCCTTTGCATAGCGACAAGGTAAGCATAAAAGCTATAAACTAGCCCAAAGCCCTTTATGTGCACTCTAACAGTTCTTTTGCTTCTTCTTTCGTAATATCAAGCCCGTAAGCATTAGCGAGCGCCCAAGCAGCACTATCAACGCTTTTGCCATGCTTAACACTTACTTTGTAGGCTTCCAGCTCAAATTTCAGTCGCCACTTTTTCGAAAGGTTGTATAGTATCGGCTGAAGGATCCACCATTTTAACACCTGACGCGTGTGAACCTTCTCGTGTTCAACGATGGATTTGACACCTTTAAATTTTGGGCGAATGAGAATCACAAAAAACAGGTTCATTGCGTCCCACTCTTTTTTGATGAATTTGTCTGTATAAATTATCACCCGTCACCCTCCAATTAGCTTAACGCACTCCTCAGCTCTACCCTCGCCTTTCAAAGCCAACTCATTAAGCTTCGACTTAGCACCAGTAACAAAGCTATCCACCACACTTTGCTCTTCTTCTATAAACGGAATGGTACACAAGCGCTCCAAGCGAAACCCTAAGTCAACACCCGACAACACCAGCTCAGGCTCATAAGGCAAACCGCGTGACACTGAATAATTCAAGGCTAAACTTCCACCGGCATCGCTAACTTCATGTAACTTTGCTGCAATACTAAGCCACACAGCGTCACCGCTTTTAACTCCGCGCTCAATGGATTCAAGAACTGCAAACCACTGAGGTTGATTGGAAACAATACTACTCAACACTTCTTTATTCTTACCTTGAGAAAGGTGAGACAAAAACGAGTTGGGGTTTGAAGTGTCAAGCTCTTCGTTAGCTGTACATGCCGCCATCAAAGCGCAACACATCGGCACAATCAATTTTAACCTCACCTAACCACCTCCAGCCTGCGATCTGCACTTCCTTCAATCAGTCTTCTCACATTTGGAGGCAAAACTATGCAACCTTCTGAGGCATCATTAGACGCATTATCACCATGAATTCTGAAATGTGTTCTGCCGCGAGCGTTGTGAGCCACAGGATCAAGGTTCATCACTACCGGGCCTAGAACGGAATGCCTGTAAGATATCCCTATATCGTAAGTTCCTCTGGGGATCGGGCCTTCAAATCCTCTATCCTCCATATCAGGATTGTTCCTACCTCCACCTGTGCCAGCGTACCCTTGACCCATATACGCACCATTTAACCTAATTACTCCACTGCTCTGATCATACTCCCAAGCCATCTCCAACCTCCTTATTAAACCCTATATTAAACACATACTTCTTATGCCGTACACAAGATGAATAATACAGCCTTTATTTCGAAAGAAAACACCTGTCTGAACCGTACCCGTCCTCAAAGCGACAGCCTAAGGTTTGACTCAATTTCATCCGCTAAAGAAGCTGGGACACCATGCTCTGTTGCAAGCCTTCTCCACTGCGAAACATGGCTGACCGTTTCATCAATCATGTTGTTGATTTTATCTCTCGTAAATAAAAGGCTGAGCTTTTCAAGAGAGTAAAAGTCTTCACGTGAAAAGTTGTCTCGCTTCCCATTTAAACTCATCCAGTGGCTGTTTACCCATTTACTGCCTGGTTTATAGCTGTAGGCCAAATCATAAGCAGGTGCCAACCCCCATTTTTTATCATTTAGAATAAATGCAAAGTTCTTTGAATGATCATCATGGTTTCTCGCGATAATATTAAATACCATCCGCTTATAGAGTTGCTCCGCCTCCGCCACAGATAGCCTCGCCTGCCTCGCCACCCCTAGCAGTTCCGCATAAGAAAAGGAGCCAGGTTTTTTGTAATCGACATGGGCCATCCCATTTAAGGTCTGCACATGCTTTTTTTCATCACCCTTTCGATCAAATCGCTGCGTAATGAAATGGCGGCGATTCCCCTCATCCAGTAATTGGCAAGGCATCATATCTATGCCGCAATCTTTCGCCATGAGGTAATAAACATACTCCATGGCACCATAACCAAGAGGGTCACCAAAGGTTTCTTTATGTTTATTGTTCTCACTTACCCCATCAAATTTCATTAAGTAGTGAGTAAACCCTTCGGGCACTTTAGCCTGACCAGAGCGAACTTGGGTAAAGTCACCATTAAAAGCCAGGACAGCCTTTGGCCGAGCACCACCTGCGCTCATACCAACAGACAGTAACGCCATCATTTCTTCACGGTTTTCTTGCCCGTCTTTATTTAGCTCGACAGAGAAACCTCCGCGACTACCCAATATTTCTTGAGCAATATTGACCAATGACTCAATTTCTACTTGTTGTGATGTGTTCAGGCTTTTTAGTCTTGTTGCTGGGGCATATTCAAGCGCCCCCATACCTCGCTTCCCAGTATATTGGAGTCTTTGCAATGGTGTGATATCGCCTGGCTGCTTTCCACTACCCGCTATCCACGCATTAAGCACTGCACTGCCAAAGTCATCCGGCAAGGAATCAGCAATTAAACCGGGCAGCCCTTTAAATGTTTCAAATTCAAGCTCTGGGAATGAGTAAATCCTTTTAGCCAGGGGCATCTTGATGGGGGAAAGTTCGATCCCTTGTTTGATAAATGCGGGGTCATATTCAAATGCGCCAATACCGGTATCCGTATTAAAACTTACGGCGCCAACTTCGTAGTCTTTGTATTTAACATTGATAGCTTCCATCACCATTCGGGAGCACCTTCATCTTTGCTCTTTCTCTGTCCGGATGCTCTTTGGCGTTTCTTTCCTTGTAGCTTAGAGAGTTGAATGGGTGAGATATCTTGCTTGGGCAGGAACTTATTTAACTGACCAGCCAGGTTGAGAGCCTGCATAATGGCGATAAAAACCTCCAGCTGAACTTTTCCTTTTTCTGCGTTGAGAACCGCCTTTCTTGTGACACCAGCAAGCTCCGCTACTTTCGCCTGGGTTAGGTCTCCATTTAATCTGGCCTGCTTTAATCTCCCCCCAAGCTCTTCAGAGATGGCCACTGGAGATAAGTCGTCGATATTCATAACGTGACCTTTTTAGAACATTAGAGTTATATATTAACTTAATGCCCCAATACTAGCACACTATGGGTCGATGTACATTAGTGCCTATAAAGCCCTTAAATTGGAACATTAAGACATTATATCTGGTTAATGTTCCAATTTAAGGACGCTGTACTACCGCCGCACCGCCACTACAGAACCGTCACTACAGTACAACCAGACACTAAACCATCCTTGCCAATACATCATTCTCAGAAACATCCATAAATTTGTGCTTAACCACACCTGCCAAATGCAACACCAATGAGCCAACCAGGGTATACGCAGTGTACTCATGTACCGTATGAAAAATGCCATTCCAGTACTCACTTTTCGCCGTTATATCTGGCACCGTGAACAGCCCAAACATATCCAAACCCTCTACATAGGCATACGTTGAATTCATCATATAACCACTAAATGCCATGCTGAACATACTCACATACAGCAAACCGTGAACAGTGTGACTTAACCGTACCTCCCAACGTTGCAGCCCCTCAGGCGGCGTAGGGACATGGCTTTTCAAGCGAGTCACAATACGGACAAAAAACAACATCAACACAATAAAACCAAGCGATTTATGAATAGGATATAACTCATATTTATCCGAGGCATCCGGGTCAATATTTGACATATAAAACCCAACAGCAATCAGGCCAAAAATAAGAGCAGCCATTACCCAATGTACTACGCGTAAACTTATCGAATATTTCATTGTTTCCACCCTCATTGGTCGTTTAAACGTGATGCCATGCTGGCAATCTGCGCACCCAACGCGTTAACCCGCTGCCCAAGCTCCGCGTCAACCAACTCCCCCCCTTCATTAAACGCCTCATAGGCAGCAGGGACAGCAATTTGCTTTGGGCTAACGATAGTCCCTAAATTATTCAAGACGTCACGTACATGCCCCAAACCCCGAAGCCCACCCAAACCGCCAGGAGATGCAGCCATGATGCCTGCAACCTTTCCATCAAAAGCCGAGCCGATATCGATTCCCTGAGAGGGACGAGACAACCAATCAATCACATTTTTTAACACACCAGAGATAGACCCGTTGTATTCTGGACTTGCCAATAAAATACCCTGACTCCCTGCAAATAGATGCTTGAGGTCATTTACTGCAGCCGGTGTACCTTCTGCTTCTAAATCCTCAGAAAATAACGGAATCGGATAATCAGCCAGATCCACATACACAACAAGAGCCCCCTGCTCCTCTGCCCCTTTGGCAGCAATTTTCACTAAGTTTTTGTTATAGGACTGACTACGTAAACTACCTGCAAGTGCGATTATCTGTGTCATGTTTTTCCCTTACCTTCATTGTTAATTAATGTATTTCGTAACGTTGAAGCAAGTTTTGCACATGCATATTTGAAGAAAAACAATATGTATGCAAAACTTGTGTGCATGAGCGCACAGATAACAGATTGGAATGACATACACGTGGCCTACCAGGTGGCCAAACTAGGAACCCTAACAGCGGCGGCAGAGGCATTAAATGTCCACCACAGCACGGTTCTACGGCGCATCAATGCCCTTGAAAAGAAGTTAGGTTCTCGACTATTTCATCGCCATGCACGCGGCTATGAACCTACCGAAGCAGGTCAATTACTCACACAAGTTGCTGAAGACACTCAGAATAGTTTTGATCGATTGCTAGGCAAACTAGAGGGAGCCGACACTCAATTAACCGGTACCTTGGTCATTACCACCGTTAATAATCTGGCCCCCTTTTTGATGCCGATATTGGCCGATTTCCAGGAAGAATACCCCGAAATCAAACTGGAATACGCCACCGACAGTCGCCTCCTGAAACTGGAGCATGGTGAAGCCCACATCAGTATTCGCCCAGGAAAAAAGCCTAACGACCCCGATTATGTAGTGCAGAAGCTCGCGTCTGTTGCCACCACTCTCTACGGAAGTCTAGATTATGTGATGAAGCACGGCCTAATCCAAGACCTCAGCGATGTTACCGGGCACCGTTTTATCAGCACCATAGAGTCTTTTGATCGCACCGTGTTTATGCAGTGGATGAATGCAAATGTGCCACCAGAACAAATTTATTACCGATCTAATACTTTCAGCAATTTCCCGCATGCCGCTATTGCAGGGTTAGGTGCCGCCCCCATCGCTTGCTGGCAAGCGCGCATGGAAAGCTCCTTGCGCCCACTGCTTCCGCCACCAGAAGACTGGAATTTTGATCTTTGGTTACTCACCCATAGAGATATGCATCGCACAAGTAAAGTTCAGGCATTTACCCAATTTCTAAAAAATAGATTCATAAAAGAACAACATAGATTGCTAGGGCTAGACGAGCACTAACCTTTACCCCAATACTCTACGCATGACTCAAGGTCTTGCGCAACCGGAGAACGAGCCTCACCGACAGGCGTGCCCACATACAAAAAACCCACAACTTGATCTTCCGGCTCTAGCTCGAAATATTTTCTAACCACACTACTGCTCGCCATATCGCCAGTTCGCCAGATCGCACCATACCCTAATTCAATAGCGGCCAACTGCATATTTTGAACAGCAACACCCGTTGCAATAACTTGCTCCATCACCGGCACTTTATGGCTGGTGGTAACATTCGCAATCGCCACGACCACAAGAGGTGCTCGCAGTGGCATCAACTTTGTTTTTTCACGCTTTTGCTCACTGGCATCAGCATCCTTCGCTAACAACGCCCTTTCAAACAACTCCCCCAAAGCATTTCTACCCTCTCCTTCAACAACCACAAATCGCCACGGCTTTAACCGCCCATGATCTGGCGCCCTTACAGCACAACGTAACAATGTTTCCACATGATGCCTGGCTGGGCCTGGCTCACAAAGCTTAGGGCTGGATACACGGGCTTGTAATGCATCAACAATACTTGTCATTGCTTCTCTCAATATTTTATCGTTGCTGGACTTTTGTGGAGGGTAGTTGGTTTAGCCACTGACGGCTAGAATTTTTTACAGCTTTACCTCCTAATGAAATAAGGTTACCATTTTGACATCTTATTAACACAATCTAAAACTGCTAACTTCCAATAAATTGCGATGTAACTAATGTCGTATTCTTGTAATTTTATGCATCGGTTATCATTTATTTCATTTTTTTTGTGCAATGCTAAGCCTCTCTTGGTTATTTTTTGACCTTGATTTAAAACACAACTGTCTAATTATTGGTAAGTTAACAACACACATGAAAACACACCAACTTCACAAGTGGACATTATCAACAGAAGAGGCTCGCGCTATACAAAAGAATTTGTGTGCGTGGGTATCAACAGCTGAACGGTGCCAATCGCCGTCACTTGTGGCACGTATTGAATTTAGCAGCACGCTTGATAACCAAGGGTCAATACAGTCAACAGTTACCGTTAAAAGCTTCCCATCCCTAGGTTTTCTTGAACGAAAGATAGGAATAAAACAGAGCAATTTCCCCCGAGTACCAGGACTGATATCATTTCAGAAAGCCCCCTCTGCCATTGCGGCACTAGAAAAGTTATCACACTCCCCAGATCTACTGATATGTGATGGTCGCGGCCTTACAGGGATAGACAGCTTTGGTGTCGCTTCCCACGTTGGCATCTTGTCCAACTTACCAACAATAGGCATAAGGCCCCCAAAAGCCCGCTTTAACTACAGCATGCTTGGCAACACCCGTGGTGACTGGCTACCACTGATTGAAGACAACCCTAATTCAGGGGTTCTACTCCGCGTTATTGATGGACTAGACCCGCTATTAGTTTCACCTGCACACAAAATTACGCAAGAAGACGCCATTCAGCAGTGCTTAACATTCTTCCCAGAAACCATTCCCTCACGAGAATACATAGAGATCCTCTACCCAGACACAGATCCCTACAGCACCGAAAAGTACAATGGCGTAGGTTCAGGGCCACACTTAAAAATTGTTAGTTAAAACAGCCGCCTAACCTTATCTCTGACTCAAAAAACACCCAACATTCCTCCCCTTATTAATAGTTGTATGAAACATTACGAGCAAGTACACTCGATGACATAATTTGCAAATTGCCTATCCCCAACAGCCCTTAAACCCACCAATAGAAAAGCAAGCAAACTACAACTACACTGAACTGATACTTTGCTGTTTTTATAACCATAACTCTCCACGCTGCAATTCTTAAAAGTGATTTTTTACATATGGGTCAAAATTTATCCTATGAGTTTGCACCGCTAGACGAGGAGAATGACGACCTTTCACCTCATCTAGTGCGTTTTCTAGCTTATTTCGTCGGCGCACTCATTTTTGGTGCTGGGTTACTGACTCAATTTTTCGATGTATGGCTCTGGTGGGTTGTTCCTTTTGCAATTCTCTACCCGTTGTTAACGCACCTTCTAACCAAACCCCTTAGAGAAAGGCACGGTATTATTACCAACGCCACGCTAGTTATTATTGACTCTGGCATCTGTGGCGGTGGGTTTATCTTAATGGGGCTCAACCCCATTCCAACGGTATTACTCTTTCTTGTACTAAGTGCTAGCACCATGTCTTTAGGTGGATTTCGTGGCTGGCTGATCTGTGTCGGCTCCCTCTTTATTGGTGCAGCAATAGCCATGATCATTTTTGGGATACCCGAATTCAACACCAATGTCCCCCCCGTTTTTTTTATTATTCTCATTTCCGTTGTATCGGCGCTGTTTCTCACCGTGCTGTCCTATTACTCCTATAAAAGAGCCCGGTCGCTACTTGAGGCTCAACATGAGTTACGCTCTCGACAGAAAGACTCTGCATCCCTTTCACGCAAGCTTGCAAAGTATCTTCCTCCTCAAGTATGGGGATCCATATTCTCTGGGCAAACAGAAGTCAAACTTGAGACACAACGAAAAAAGCTCACGATATTCTTCTCTGACATCAAAGGTTTTTCTGAGATATCTGAAGAGCTTCAACCCGAGGCCCTTACTGAACTGCTAAATAGTTACTTTACTGAGATGTCCCGAATTGCCATGAAATACGGCGGCACTATCGATAAATTTGTTGGCGATGCCATATTGATATTTTTTGGTGACCCTACATCACGTGGTCAAAAGCAAGACGCCGTTGCTTGCGTTGCCATGGCGATAGAGATGCGTAAAAAAATGAAAATTATGCGACAAAAATGGGGGAGCTACGGCACAAACAAACCCCTCCAAATTCGCATGGGTGTCAACACAGGATACTGTACCGTGGGGAACTTCGGAGCAGAATCCCGTATGGATTACACGATCATTGGTAAAGAAGTAAACCTCGCCAGCCGACTAGAAAGTGTCGCACAACCCAACGAGATATTGATTTCCGAAAGCACCTATAGCTTGATTAGAGATACCATCATGTGTCGTGATCGCGGTCAAATAAACGTAAAGGGCTTCTCAAAATCAGTTCCCATTTATGATGTTGTTGACCACAGAAAAGAGCTAGGCGCTGCGCAGAGCTTTGTTGAATGTGAGCTTGATGGATTTTCAATGTATATCGATATCGATAAAATCCGTAATTATGACAAAGACCGTGTAATTGACGCGCTTGATGCAGCAAGTAAACGAGTAAAAGAAAAACTTATCGTCTAACATGCTGCACAAGTCACAAACCTCGTTATTGGCGTACCAACTTAGTGTTATCGCAACACACCTCAAAGTTTGAGCGAAATGGGTTAATATCAATCCCACCCCTACGTGTATATCGACCGTATATCGACAGCTTTTCCGGTTGACACTTGTCCATGATATCTGCAAACACCCGCTCTACACACTGTTCATGAAAGTCATTGTGGTTACGGTAAGAAACAATATATTTAAGGAGTGACTGGCGGCAAATCTTCAGGCCATGATAATGAACAAATATTGTCGCCCAATCAGGCTGCCCCGTCACCGGGCAATTAGAGCGCAACAGGTGACTAGACAAACATTCATCTACAGTTTCATCTCCACCACCGAGCCTCAGAAGCCCTGGGTTAATGGAATATTCATCCGCAGTTATATCCTCATCATCAACACAAATAGCTGAAGTTAACTCAATCACTTTCCCCCGAGCCTCGCCCACCCCCAAACTACCCGTAGAAAACACCCGTTCACTGCCAATCAATGTTAACGAGACAAGAATGCTTTCCCCAACAATACGACTTACATCCTTCTGAATAGTATTTACTACATCATCGGAGCACGCAAAGATGGATTGATTTAACGACCCCAAATATAATTTAAGTGATTTTGACTCTACAATATTGGGAGATGACGCCGGCACCGTTAACACAGCGACAGCGACACTAGGCTTGCCCTTAGCATTAAGCCACGAGACCTCATAGGCATTCCATATATCTACGCCGTCAAAAGGCAAAGCGCCATCGACCAACACGCCCTCTCTGCCCTGCGCCCGAGGAATAGGATACAAAAGACTAGTATCATACTTGTCGGGATAATCACTCACTTGACCTAGCGGCGAATCCTCTGGCTTACCTGATATTGAATTTTCAATTTTCATATTCTAGCTACGGATTCCCGCACCTCGGTTCAACAAAAACAATGCCCAACTATAAAATACAGCGATAAACAAAAAGATCATGCCATAAGTTAGCCACAAACTAACATCGGTAACACCAAGAATGCCATAGCGAAAACCGTTTACCATATACACGATGGGATTCGCCAACGATACGTTATACCAAAATTCCGGCAACATTTTAAGAGAGTAAAATATCCCTCCAAGATAGGTTAACGGTGTCAATATAAACGTTGGCACAATGCTAATATCATCAAAGTTTTTTGCAAAAACAGCATTAATAAAACCGGCCAAAGAAAATACAACCGCCGTAAGAAAAACAATACTTATCATAACTAACCAATTATGAATATGTAACTCAGCAAAAGCCAAGGATGCGCAGGTAACAATAAACCCAACCGACAACCCCCTAGCCACCCCACCTAAAACATAACCAATGAGAATAATATGATTCGGTGTTGGTGAGACCAACAATTCTTCAATACTTCGCTGGAATTTGGTACCAAAAAAAGATGACACCACATTGGAATAACTATTCGTTATCACCGACATCATGATTAAGCCGGGGACAATAAACTTCATATAATCAAAGCCACCCATCTCACCAATACGACTACCGACAAGATTGCCAAAAATAACAAAATACAAAGCAACCGTTATGGCTGGGGGCAATAAAGTTTGAATCCAAATCCGAGAAAATCGTCGCACCTCTTTCACGACAATAGTTTCTAACGCAACCAACTGTTTTTGAATTTCCATAAATACACTTTACTCAACTATAAGTCAGAACTACAAATTAAAAACACAAAACGGGGCCTCAAAAAACAAGTGTAAAAACCACTATTTTTCTACCGCATTCTCTACAATACCGACAAACAACTCCTCAAGGCGGTTAGTTTTGTTTCTCATACTCTTAACATCAATTCCATCCAAATCTAATTGTTGAAACACTGGGTTAAGTGTCTGCCCCTTTCTTAAATCCACTTCCAATGTATGGGAGTCAACAAGCCTCAACACAACACCTTCAACAATCGGCAGTACCGTCAAGTCATCTGCCACATCAAACACAAACGTCTCACTGTCCAGTTTTCGTAGGAGCGATTTCATATCCGTATTTTCAACAATTTCCCCATGATTAATAATGGCGATATTGCGACACAACTGCTCCGCTTCTTCCAAATAATGCGTTGTTAGGATGATCGTTGTACCTTGTTTATTGAGTTCGACTAAAAACTCCCACATAGACCTTCTTAACTCTATATCCACACCTGCAGTAGGCTCATCGAGAATAAGCAATTCAGGCTCATGCACCATCGCCCGAGCAATCATCAATCGACGTTTCATGCCACCTGACAAGTTTCTTGAAACCTCATCACGCTTGTCCCACAAACCAAGTAATTTTAAGTACTTCTCCGCCCGCTCTTCCGACTGTACTTTCTCAATACCAAAAAACCCAGCTTGAGTTCGTACAATATCAGCGACCCTTTCAAACTGGTTAAAATTAAATTCTTGAGGAACCACCCCAACTGATTTTTTGGCCAACGAAAAGTCTTTATCAATATCCACCCCCATAATTTCAACCGTTCCGGAGGTTTTGTTCACTAAAGAACTAATAATACCAATCGTTGTGGACTTCCCTGCTCCATTTGGACCAAGAAGTGCCATAAAGTCACCTTGCTGGACGTCAAAACTGATGCCTTTTAGGGCCTGAAATCCCCCCTTATAGACCTTATGTAAGTCCTTAACTACCAATGCCGCTGTCATCTTAAAAATCTCTTGTTTTCAAAGGTGGCAATTATAATAAATATTTCAATTATATTCATTGAAGATAACTCTTCGAGACAGTCTTTCTCACCAAAATAAAACCTTCCCCCCGACCTTAATCCATATTTGGAACAGTTCCATTCAGCACTTCCCTATTGCTTTACCAATAACGCCAAGCCATAATTTGACGGAGCGTCACGTTTTGACCAAGCGAATCAACGCAGCAATACGATGGCCTAACCCCATTAGCCCGGACAACGAATGAACACACTAACTCGCAAGCAACGTGAATTACAGCAACGCGAACAACTCTTCCTAGACACTGCGCGCCAGGTGATTCGAGAGCACGGCGTTTCAGGGCTCACAATGGAAGCTATCGCTGAAATCACAGAGTATTCAAAAGGTACGGTATACAAGCACTTTACGTGTAAAGAAGACATTATGTGCGCGCTTTGTGCTGATGGGATTGAATATCTATTAACACTACTCGATCAAATGATGAGCTTTGAAGGTCGACCGCGGGAGAAGTCGGTCATCATTGCTCTGTCGTATTTACTCTATGCAGAACGCTACCCTGAAGAGTTTGACCTCATTGTTGCCGCCAGAAACACCAATATTCGTCAAAAAGCCTCTCCAGAACGCCTGGAAGCTACCGACAATGCAGACGAAAAGATTACATCCCTAATCAAAGAACAAATTCATGCAGCCATCAAATGTGGCGACCTTGTACTACAAGAAGGCGTGACGGTAGACCAACTGTGCCTCGGCCCCTGGGCAATAAGCCTTGGTATGGTTGCACTCTATGAAGCAAGCGACCTCATCAAAAGCATCGAATTCGCCCCCATGCAAGAAACCCTATACCAACAGCTAAATTTCTTGCTCGACGGTTACCAATGGCATCCATTAAGTACTCAGTTTGACTATAAAAAAACAATATGTGCCGCAGCCAAGCTGCTAGAAAACAACACGGACGACCCATCAATCCGCTCGACACTAGGTATTATAAAATGAAAAATAATAAGGGATTTATCCACGCAATCGCCAATTGGCTAGTTGATTATCGCCTCTTCGTTTTCTTGACGACATTATTGATGATAGCCATCGTCTCCCCAGGGTTGACGAAATTGACATTTACAGCTGACTACAAAATTTTCTTCGATAAAGATAACCCGCAACTGGCTGCACACGAGTTTATCGAAGATACCTATTCAAAAATTGATAATGTTCTCTTTATTCTTGCACCAAAGGATGGAGACACATTTACTCAAGAAAACCTAGCAGCCGTCGAATGGCTCACAGAACAGGCCTGGCTACTCCCTTATTCACAGCGAGTCGATTCTGTTACCAACTTTCAACATACCAGCGCAAGTGAAGACGAGCTATTGGTGGGAGACCTGTCAGAAGACTCTCTCAACAAAACAGACCAAGAAATCCAAAGCATCAAGCAAATTGCAATTTCAGACCCGCTGCTTATACATCGCCTTATATCACCGACAGGCCACGTTAGCGCAGTAGATGCGATGTTATCGTTTCCAGACGATAATATTACCGAATCCTTAACCGAACTCATTACAGCAGCACGAGAGCTTGCAGCCAAATTTGAGACTCGTTATCCGAATTTTGATCTTTATATTTCAGGCATGGCCCCATTCAACAACGCATTTGATGAAGTCGCCAACCAGGATGCTGAACGTCTAATGCCTGTCATGATGGTCGTTGTGCTTGTTCTAGTAAGCGTACTGCTGCGATCATTTGCCGCAGCAGGTATAACCCTTACTATCGTTGTTACCGGAGTGGCAGCAACATTTGGAATTGTTGGCTTTCTAGGAATGGAACTAAACAGCATCAATACAGCGGCTCCAACGATCATCCTCACACTTGCTGTTGCTGATTGCGTACACCTGCTGTCTCATTTTCTTATGCGCCTAAAGCGTGGCGATAACAAGCTCGCAGCCATGAAATACAGCTTAGACTCCAATATCTTGCCCGTATTTCTAACGAGCTTTACAACTGCCATCGGCTTTTTAAGTATGAACTTTAGTGACTCCCCTCCGTTTAGAGCACTAGGGACTATTGCCGCACTGGGTGTCGCTCTTACCTTTATCTTCTCTATTACGTTGCTACCCCAGCTCGCCATTTGGTTAACGCGAAAAATCCCCGCTCAAGATTTAGAGCACAGCAACGGCTTTGACCATTTAGCAAGTTTCACCATCAAACATCAAAACAAACTATTCTGGGGAACACTCGTTGTAGCATTTGCCTGCATGGCCTTCATCCCCCAAAACGAACTCAACGACGATAACATCGAATATTTCAGTAAGAATGTCGACATTCGCCAAGCCGCTGATTTTGCAGAACAGAACTTAACCGGGGTGAATATTATTGAACACTCCCTGGATTCTGGTGAAACAAACGGCATTAATAGCATCGCGTTTTTAACAACTGTTAATGATTTTGTTGAATGGTATCGCTCACAGCCAGAAGTACTGCACGTATTTACCTACACTGACATCGTTAAACGCCTTAACAAAAACATGCACAATGATGACGAAACGTGGAATCGCTTGCCCGAATCCAGAGAACTCGCCGCCCAGTACGCATTAATGTACGAGATGTCCTTACCCTTTGGAATGGATCTTAACAACCAAGTAAATTTGGACAAGTCTTCTATTCGCATTACCGTGACACTACAAAATGTTAAAGCCAAAGAAATTCTGGCGTTAGAAACAAAAGCCCAAGAATGGCTAGCGGTTCACGCCCCCAGCATTGCCTCACCAGGTGCAGGTCCAAGCGTAATGTTTGCGAATATTGGCCAACGAAATATTCATAGCATGATTAACGGTACTATCATTGCGACACTATTAATTTCCATCACATTGATGTTATCTCTAGGGTCATGGAAACTGGGTGTATTAAGCCTGATTCCTAACGCATTCCCTGCACTGATGATGTTTGGCATATGGGGATTTTTTGTTGGCGAAGTTAACCTTGGTGTTGCTGTTGTGTTTAGCATCACTCTCGGTATTGTCGTGGATGACACGGTTCACTTTTTAAGTAAGTTTTTACGTGCAAAACGAGAACACAACTACGACACCGAGCAAGCTATTCATTATGCGTTTACCCACGTTGGTGCCTCATTGCTTATCACAACATTTGTATTGGCCTTGGGTTTTGCGACGCTCTACTGGTCTGATTTCACCGTTAACTCCACGCTAGGCGTTATGGTTGCTTTAACAATTTTGATCGCCATCGCCTTTGACTTCCTGTTCTTGCCAGGAATGTTAATAAAGCTTGATGCACTATCGAAACGATTTGGAAAGCAATCACCTGCTCACATTAATGCAGATATAACCACGACAGAAATACCAACCACAGCACCGTCGTCACTCTTAACATCAACGCTGCCCACAGATGAACATAAAAAAACCAAGGAACTAAAAGAGGAAGTGGCCGTCTAACATTTTATCAAAACTTATTATTGTGCCAACTCATAAGCCTGCTCTGCAGGCTTTTTTTCTGCCTACAAAAAAACCATAAAAAAAGGCCGTTACCCGAAAGCAACGACCTTTTAAAATTTTGGAGCGGGAAACGAGACTCGAACTCGCGACCCCAACCTTGGCAAGGTTGTGCTCTACCAACTGAGCTATTCCCGCAACACTTCATCCTGAAGACGAGGCGAATTCTATTGACTCACACCCTTATCGTCAACCCCTTATTTTAAAAATCACAAAAAAACCTTACAAACCAGCAAGTTACTGTACTAGTTACGACACCGTAGTAACTAGTACAGTAACTAAGTAGCAACTAAGTAGTAACTAAGCAGCACTAAACAGTTGCCGCACCTCCCAGCTCAAACTTTCTACACACCTCCTTATTGGTGATATAGCCATTCTGAACAAACCAACTGACAGCATCACGTAAGGTTTCTTCTATAGCCCGACTAGGCAGACCTAGCTCATTTCTGGCTTTACTAGGGTCTGCAATCAAACCCGCATTAGAGATTTCTAATTCTACAGGCGTCATAAAGGGCGCCTTATGTGTCACATACTTAGCGATTGCTTGGGTCAGGTATGCCATTGGGTACAAGGCACTTGGCGATACGGTGACTAGAGGGCGCTTTAAACCCACCACGTTCTGCAGGCTACCCATTAAATCTGGGTGACTAGCATTCTCGTTGCCTAAAATATAACTCTCCCCTGTTCTGCCCTTCTCTAGTGCCAACACATGCCCCATTGCACAATCTCGTACATCGATATAGTTCGATACCGTGTGGACACCCATAATCACGGGTAAATTAAACGCATCGGAAATCACCCGCCCCGTTGGAGTAGGGCCATAATCACCTGGCCCAAGAGGACATGCAGGGTTAACAATAACCACATCAAGCCCATTTTTTGCGTAACTCTCCGCTAATTGATGAGATTCATATTTTGTTCGCGAGTAATAACTACAATCCAGCTTGAAAGGCGAGGTTTCATCACACGTAGCATCCAACCCTTGACCCGCAAAACGTGCAAAAGAACTGGTATACACCACACGTTTAACACTCTGCTTTACGCATTCTTCAAATAATAACCGAGTACCACCAACATTCACCCGGTCCATCAAGGTCATATCCGCTAACCACAACGCATACACAGCGGCCAAATGAAATACAACATCACACCCCTTTACTGCGGCAGTAACATCTTCCGGTGACGTTATATCACCAGAAAACAACTCAACATCCAAACCTTTTAAGTTAATCATATTATCGTGTGGCAAGTGCATAACACGTACAGGTACGCTATACCGCTCTAATAAGATTCTCACCACATGAGAGCCAATAAACCCAGCCCCTCCTGTCACCAAGATTTTGGTTGCACCGCTAAACTCTTCAGCTGACGTCATTTCACCCTCCTTATATTACGAATCACACGAAACCAAGCAGTTTCGAGTGTGCCATACCAGAAGAATAGTGCTATAAATGCAGACTGACAGGTTCATCTTTCTGTCGCCTTCTCTTATCACTGGCCTGCCTTAATTCGATATGTTACTTTTCGCGATCTTTTCTACATCACTCCATTACCCACAGGTTTAACTATGATCGCTGGATTCGATTACGGCACGTCAAATTGCGCTATTGGCGTCCCCTCTGGAGAGAGTGCACAGCTAATTGCAATTGATCAGGGCAGAGCATTTATGCCCTCCGCCCTTTATGCTCTGGAGCGGGAGTTAATCTGTGAAACGGTAGGACAAAACATACCAAAAAAATCGTTACAAGAGAGTTTTATAGAACTCAGAGCTAACCCACTGAACCAAGCTCGCAGGGTTCGACGTGAACATGATATTCAAGCAAGCGAACAAAGCCTTTACGTCGGCCAAGAGGCTTTTGATCAATATTTTTCACTACCAGAGGAAGGTTATTTTGTTAAATCGCCAAAGTCATTCTTAGGTGCAAGCGGCCTGCGCCCAGAATTTGTCCACTTTTTTGAAGATATTGTCACGGCGATGATGCAAACCATCAAACAACGAGCAGAGAATCAACTTGGACAAACGATCAATCACACTGTCATTGGTCGTCCGGTAAATTTTCAGGGCATGAATTCAGAACAAAGTAACCGTCAAGCGATTGAAATCCTTACTATATCCGCCAAACGTGCGGGGTTTTCATCGGTCGAATTTTTGTTTGAACCCCTTGCAGCAGGTTTCGATTTCGAAGCGAGGCTTGATAAAAATAAAACCGTTCTTGTGGTTGATGTGGGCGGTGGTACAACAGACTGCGCCATGGTAAACATGGGGCCAAGCCATCGCAATAAAATCGAACGCAGTGAGGATTTTCTCGGCCATAGCGGTGAACGTATTGGAGGGAATGATTTAGACATTCAGTTAGCAGGCAAGAATCTCATGCCATTATTTGGTATGCAATCCATACTAAAAAACGGATTACCGATGCCAACCCAGCCATACTGGGACGCCGTCACAACAAACAACGTGGGTTCTCAGTCAACATTTAACAGCAAAGAAACAAGCTACTGCTTACAACAACTAATGCTAGATACCACTGAGCCAGCGCTGTTACAACGATTTATCAATTTGCGCGAACAGAAACAAAACCATCATCTGGTTCGCTCTGCGGAACAGTGTAAAATAGCGCTATCTGACAACACTACAAACAAAGTAGCATTAGATTACATTGAACAAGAGCTCTCTTGTAATGTTAATCAACAACAATTTGCCGATGCGATTGAACGGCCATTGGCACGAGTTATTGCATTAATGGAAGATGTCATCACTCAAGCTGGTCGCCAACCAGACGTCATTTATATTACCGGGGGCTCAGCAAAATCCCCGATTCTTCGCCAAGCCATCGAAACAAACCTAGGCTCTATTGAAGTGTTGGACGGCGACCATTTTGGTAGTGTCGCTGCTGGCCTAACCCTTTGGGCGCAACGAATATTTGCATAATAGGTACGCTATGTTTAAACCACTTATCTTGTTGTGCTTGATAGCGCTACTAATACACAACACCTCCATAGCCAACACCTCACCACCTATCGCGAGCCAAGCGCTCATTAATGGCAGTATTTACACGGCAAACTCATCCCATCCATATGCCGACGCCATAGCCATTAAAGGCGGAAAAATCATAGCAGTAGGATCGTTCAATCAAGTCAAAAACGTAATCGGTAAAAAAACAAAGGTTATCGACCTTAAGGGCAAACAGGTTCTACCGGGGTTTATCGACAATCATAACCATATCTTTGAAGCGGCGTCTGAAGCCGGTGGTAACTGTGAGCTATCTCAAGAAGCGACACCCTCTGAACAAATCCCCTACTTGCAGGACTGTTATGACAACTCTAAACCCGGTCAATGGGTCGTGGGTTGGGGACATACCATTCAAGCCACTCTGACACTTGAAGAGGAAAACACCCCGCTTGAAATTATCGATCACATATTCTCCGATCGACCCGTAATTATTATGGAACAAACCTCGCATTCTATGTGGGTTAATTCAGTAGCGCTGAAACTCGCGGGAATAACCCTATCAACACCAGACCCACAAGGTGGAAAAATCATGAAAACAGAAGATGCTGACGCTCTTCTAGGTATCTTGATTGATAATGCCGGTGATATCGTGATGGAACTAGCTTGGAACAGCCTCAAAAACAAATTCACCAAGAGCTATGATGGGTTACTCAACGGACTCCACGAGGTCGCAAAGAATGGAATCACCACGGTAGGTGATGGCAGATTGTATTGGAAAAGAGGTTGGTATGAAGTGTGGAAGGCAGTTGAAGCGGACGGCCAACTTACTGCTCGTGTCTCATTACGCCCCTGGATCTATCCCCATATTCTACCAAAAGAACAACTCGCTTTTTTAACAAGCATCTATAACACGGACAAAAATGGGTTACTTATCGTTGACCAAGTTAAAATGTACAGTGACGGTATCATTATTAATGGCACAGCAAAAACACTGGCCCCTTATCAATTCACCTACTTCCCTGAGTCACCTTACGGCCTTAGCTATATTCAACCAAAGGCGATGAAGAGCTGGCTAACAACACTTGCAACCATAGGCTATGGCGCGCACATCCATGCGATTGGAGATGGTGCTGTTCGAGACACATTAAATGCGATTGAATCCGCCAGAAAATCCGGTTCAACTCACCATTATAGTATGACGCACTTAGAAATGATTAATGCATCGGACTATTCTCGCTTTAAGACACTCTCCGTAGACGCAGATTTTCAAGTAGGCTCCGATTACATTGTTAAGAATGACCACGGCTGGGCGTATGCGTTAATTGGTAAAAAACGCTCACATAAATTAATTCCATTAGGTGACATCTATAACACCGGGGCAAATATTACTTTAAGTAGTGATTGGAACGTTAACCCTCTTAGCCCTCTGGCGGCAATCGCCAATGCTGTCGCCTTAAAGGATAAAGGCCTTCCTAGCGTACAAACTGCAATTGATGCCTATACTATTAATGCAGCCCGAGCACTTGGGTTAGAGTCAGTAACCGGCTCCCTTGAAGTCGGTAAATCAGCAGATATTGCTGTGTTAGATCATGCCATTGTGGATAAGGCACCTAAAAACATCAGGAAATCCTCAGTAATCTGGACATTACTTCAAGGTGAAACTGTGTTTAAAACCACTTTTTAAGCAAACTTTAGAATATTGCCAAATGAACCCTGTTGATATAGGTGCGCAATGATTAAGGATAAACATTCAGACTCTCTTCGCTATGTCTACGACATTATCAAAGAAGGTGTTTGGGACTGGAATGCCAACACCGGCCGAGTAGATCGAAGCCCCGGATGGTATCGCATGCTAGGGTATGAAGTTGACTGCCTAAAAAAGGATGTTTTCACCTGGGAAAATATCATTCACCCCGATGATTACCCCCAAGTTATGGCAATATTTGACGCCTATATTACTGGTAACAGAGATACCTACGAAGCTGAATACCGCTGTAAAAAGGCAAATGGGGATTATTTATGGGTTATCGATCAGGGGAAAATTGTTGAAAGAAACCCTGATAACTCAATCGCACGAATGATTGGTGCGCATACCGACATCCACACCCAGAAGCTCGCCCAAGAAGAACTAAGACGACAAAATGAAACCCTAACACAAAGTAACTTTAATTTAGAAAATACCGTTCGAATGCGAACTCTTGAGCTCGAGGAAATTAACAAATTACTTCAAAAGCAAGTCAACCAATCAAGCCAAGATGCTAATACAGATTCACTCACAAACCTCTACAACCGCAGAAAATTTGAAATAGAACTACAAAAAGAAGTTGCCAGAGCAAAACGCTACAATTCCCCTCTTAGTTTAGCGCTATTTGACGCAGACCACTTTAAACTAATTAACGATACCCTTGGCCATGCAGCAGGGGACAAAGCACTACAAATCATAGCAAGTGAGATATCAGGCAATATCCGCGAAAATGATATCGCATCACGCTGGGGTGGCGAAGAATTTACGGTGATCTTTCCGGGCACCACACGTAAGGGCGCACACGCTACAGCAGAAAAGATACGCGCCAGCATCGAAGGTTCAGTAACAAGTATCGATGCAACCATTACCTGCAGCGTTGGCATTGCCGAGTTTGATTTCACAGAAAGTCTCGAGACATTATTAAAACGTTTAGACCAGGCGTTATATGAGGCAAAAGATAGCGGCCGGAACTGTATACGTTAATGCTATATTACGTCATGCAAGGCATTGGTTTATTTGGGGCAATTGCCCTACTGCTTGCTTACCTACAGGTTTCAAGAAAAGCACTCACAACCACCAGTAAACATTACCATCGATTAAACCTATTAGGGGCCAGTTTAGTGGTCATCAACACCGCATATTTTGAGGTCTATGGCCCTTTAATTCTTAATGTTATTTGGATGTTAATCGCAATCAAATCCCTGTCATCAGAGAATTAACCCGCTTTATCACGAGTATTTTCTTTGTTCTATTAGCGAACTGATCAAGTATTGGGTAAGATGCCCCGTTTATCACTATCTCTACAATTTCAGCCTCAACAATTTCAAACAATCTCGACATTAGCGGTGCACTCATTTGACTAGCAACAACGAAGAAAACAAAACAGTAGGTTTTATCTCACTCGGCTGCCCTAAGGCACTTGTGGATTCCGAACGTATCCTAACTCAATTAAAAATTGATGGTTACGATATCGTACCAACCTATGAAGATGCGGATATCGTTGTTGTAAATACCTGTGGCTTCATTGATTCCGCAAAAGCAGAATCCATAGAAGCAATTGGTGAAGCCATCGCAGAAAACGGCAAGGTTATCGTAACCGGCTGTATGGGAAAGGATCAGAAAGCTATCACTGACATCCACCCTAGTGTACTGGAAGTTACAGGCCCTCAAGCCTATGAGGAAGTTGTTGGCGCGGTACATAAATATGTACCTCAAACTGTAAAACACAACCCCTACACAGATTTGGTACCACCACAGGGTATCAAACTAACCCCCAAACACTATGCCTACTTAAAAATCTCTGAAGGCTGCAACCATAGTTGCACATTCTGCATTATCCCTGATTTGCGTGGAAAGCTGGTTTCTCGTCCGATTGGCGATGTTATGGAGGAAGCAGAACGCTTGGTTAATTCCGGTGTTAAAGAGCTGCTGGTCATCTCTCAAGACACCAGCGCTTATGGAATCGATACAAAATATCGCACAGGGTTTTGGCAAGGCCGCCCAATCAAAACACGCATGCAAGAGCTGTGTGAAGCCCTTGGTGATTTAGGTGTCTGGACACGATTGCATTATGTATACCCCTACCCCCACGTCGACAAAATCATCCCTTTAATGGCTGATGGTAAAATCCTTCCCTATTTGGATATCCCTTTTCAGCACGGCAGTCCTCGAATCCTTAAAATGATGAAACGCCCAGGGGCTATTGATAATACACTTGAACGTATCCACACATGGCGCAAGACCTGCCCGGAGATAACCTTACGCAGCACGTTTATCGTTGGCTTTCCCGGTGAAACAGAAGACGACTTCGATCAGCTATTAGGTTTCCTTGATGAAGCCCAACTGGATCGCGTAGGTTGCTTTCAATACTCTCCAGTAGACGGAGCTCAGGCCAACAAGCTTGAGAACCATGTTCCTGATGAGGTTAAACAAGAGCGTTTTGAGCGCTTCATGCAAAAACAACAAGAAATCAGTACACAGCGACTTCTTCAGAAAGTAGGCACCACACAAAAAGTCATTATTGATGAGACTGATGATGAAGGTGCTATTGGCCGTAGCATGGCAGACGCCCCAGAGATCGATGGCATGGTATATCTAAATGGCGAAACCTCACTAAGCCCTGGAGATATTGTGGATACAACAGTCATAAATTCTGACGAGTATGACTTATGGGCAGAACTTAAAAAATAACCCATAACCACAGCTCTCGCGTGTTTTTATCCCATTTACCACGTATTCAATGCCCCTTTTCAGGGGCATTTCTAACAGATTTATAACGAACCATCGCGTTTTCATAACATCGTTCTCTCCCCCCTTTTCAACCCCTCTTTTTTTCGCCACACTGAACCTATCAGCTTATTACAGTACATTTATTACAATCCTTACCGAGGTTTATTATGAAATTATCAATGGGTGGTTATTTACTAGGAGCGGTTTTATTAGCAGGTTGCTCCCAAAATGCTGAAACTGCAGCGTCCACCATTAAAGACAGCATGAACAACTCAATCACCGCTAATTCAGCAAAGCTTAGCACTGCGACCTTTGCTGGTGGTTGTTTTTGGTGCGTTGAATCAGACCTTGAAAAGGTTGATGGCGTTTATGAGGTTATCTCTGGATATACGGGCGGAAAAATAAAAAACCCAACCTACAAGCAAGTCGCCTCAGGTGCTACACGTCATGTAGAGTCCGTTGAAGTGAAATACGATGCGAATACCGTGTCCTATGAGCAATTACTGGATGTTTTTTGGCGCAACATTGACCCCACTGATAGTCAGGGTCAATTCGTAGACAGAGGTCACCAGTATCATTCAGTAATTTATGCTAATACTCAAGACCAGAAAAACATTGCGATTCAATCGAAAAAAGACCTTGCTGCTAGCGGGGAATTTTCCAAACCTATCGTGACCGAAATCATTGATGCTACAACCTTCTACCCAGCTGAAGATTATCATCAAGATTATTACAAAAAAAATCCTGTTCGATATAATTTTTATCGTTACAATTCAGGTCGAGATCAATTTCTTGCAAAACATTGGAAGAATGACAACCACTCATCTAACAAGATGGAGCATGCAATCATGAGCACAAAATCCTACAGCAAACCATCCGAAACCGAATTGAAAAACGCTTTAACCGATTTACAATATGATGTTACCCAAAATGAAGGGACAGAAAGAGCATTCAGTGATGGCTATTGGGATGAGAAACGTCCAGGTATATTTGTTGATATCGCAAGCGGTGAGCCGTTATTTTCGTCTAAAGACAAATTCAATTCTGGCACTGGCTGGCCTAGTTTTACTCAACCCATCGAAAACGGGCGAGTCACTGAAAACAAAGATTTTAAATTATTCGCCCCACGTACTGAAGTTAGAAGTAAAGGTGCTGATTCTCACTTAGGCCATGTATTTGAAGATGGCCCTGCACCAAGTGGATTACGTTACTGTATTAATTCCGCATCACTACGGTTCATTCCTTTGGAAGCGATGGCAGATGAAGGGTATGAAGCTTATATTGTTGCCGTGAAATAATCGTTACATTTATAATGATCAAATAGTTCTAAGGTGGTCGGTTAACGTATTTTTAATCGCCACTTTGTCTATTGGTTTCAACAATACCCCACAAAAACCTGCATTTTCACACTCACGCTGCGTTTGTTTATCTGGATCAGCGGTTAACGCATAGATAGGGGTTTGACACCCTGAAGACATCAATTTTTCCCCTGCTTCTAGCCCATTAAGCTTTGGCATCTGTAGATCCATAAAAATAAGATCGAACGCCTCCTTACTTGCCTGTTCGAATGCAGATTCTCCATCACTAGCAAGAGAAACGACAGCTCCTAGCTTATTTAAATAACGTTTGATAATCACCTGATTAACTTCATTGTCCTCTGCAACCAAAATCTTGCCCTTAAATTTGACGCTCTCCTCCGCCGATTGATAACGAGAAAGTACTTCGTAAAAATGAGGCCTGTTTATGGGTTTTTCAACACAGTCATTAAACCCTATATCTAAGTATGCCTCTTTTTCATTTGCCATTACATTAGCCGTACACGCGATAACAGGAACATTATACCCGTAGGCTCTTAGCAATTTTGTAACGGTAACTCCTCCAATTATGGGCATTTGAATGTCCATTAAAATCAGATCTGGCTTATTCTCCAAAAAATATAAAATAGCTTCAACACCGTTATTTACAACATCTATATTAGCCCCAGCTCGCTTCACCAAGTTTTTCACCAACTGCTGGTTTACCGGGTTATCTTCAGCATAAAGAATTCTTCCTTTTAACGACCTTATCGCGGTATTCTTTGTTTTAACTTTCTCAACCTGTATTTGGTCAGAGGAAACAATAAAATCATTATTGTTTTTATAAGAAGCGGGTATACAAGCTTTAAAGGTAGAGCCGGAGTCCAACTCGCTACTCACCGTTACTTCTCCACCCATTAGCTTTAACAACTGTTTTACTATATTTAAACCTAACCCTGTCCCGCCATAAGACCTGGTTGTAGATACATCTGCTTGAGTAAATGCATCAAAAATTTTCTCTTGCTGACTAGGTGTCATTCCTACACCTGTATCCATCACAATAAACTCAAGCAGCCTTTCGGCACTGTTATAGTTTACCTCCAGCCTTACGCTCCCTTCTTCCGTAAACTTCAAAGCATTTCCAAGCAAGTTCAGTATGACCTGCTTCACACGAGTAGGATCGATATTCGCTACCCTAGGCAATGGAAAATGATAATCTAACGTAAACGTTAATCCCTTTGCTTGAATCCTCTGCTCGAAAACTGATTGAACATCTGACATCAGAGAAAACAAGTCGACACTAAGGACTTCAAGTTCCAATTTCCCTGCTTCAATTTTAGAAATATCGAGAATTTCATTAATAACGTCTAATAAATGATGTCCGCTACGAACGATAATATCAACTGACTCCTTAAGCTCAGCCTCTCCCATTTTCTCATCTCTAGCATCTTCGGCAAATCCAATAATAGCGGTTAACGGTGTTCTAATTTCATGACTCATATTGGCCAAAAATGCACTTTTTGCGGTAGTTGCTGCTTCAGCATTTCTTTGAGCTAATTGTGCTTTTTCTTTTTCTTTATACTCACTAATATCTCTAACATTTCCCTCATATATTTTTATTCCATTCGTATATGAACATCGCAATAGGAGACTTACCCATATGAACTCACCATCAAATCTTTTTATTTCACACTCTTTAACTTGTACAGTCTCTTGAGTTTGAAATTTATCGGTAATTCGCTGTAATTCACCTGTATCAAAAAAAAGATGAAAAAAACTACGCTGTTCGTTAGGTAAGTGGCTTGTCCCGTTATTTATCCCGCTACTTATGTCAGTCAAAGAGCTATCGGGCTGATATCCAGTAATCCGAGAAAATGCAGGATTTGAATGCATTACCCTGCCTTGCTGATCCGCTTCAAATATCCCATCAAGAGATTTTTCATACAACCCTTGATACCGAGACATATGTATAACTGTTTTTTCCTGAGCCTTAATGGTTTCTTCTTGCATAACACTTATTCTGCTCGAAAGAGCCATTGAAAGAGTAACCACCTGAACCAGCACACCAAACTCCACCATATGCACTGTATAAAAATTGGAAGGTAACACCCCTAACACCGTTAATACTGAAACAATCCCTCCTGCTAAATAGGCAAACCAACCGATAACGAACAATCGGGCCATTTTTATTCGCTTCAACCATACCTCAATACCAACACCGTACAATGATAAAAAGTTAATAAGAAGCAACCATAAAGCGATGCTAAGAGCACTGTTGTAAGGTAAAACAAACACTGACGCCACACTAATTGTTGTCACCCAACCCAATACCGTAAGGTACTTGTGCGCCATCGGTGTATTTGTTTTTGTTTGCAAATAACTTTGAGCAAAAAGAATTGACACGACACAGAGAAAATCATCCGTAATCGGTCTTAGAATAGGGTTTATTTGTGGAAAATCCCCCCAAAGATACTGAAATCCATAACCCGTAACTAACAACCGATGTAACAACCCAGCCATCAACATTAGACTAAAGTAAATATAGGTAGCATCCTTCACCATCAAACCTAAAAATAGGTTGTATATCGACATGATCAATAAAATACCAAACATCATCCCATAACTGATAGTTCTGATATTCTCATTTTTCATATATATTTCTGGCGCGCGCACCACAATGGGTAGCTGCATATTATTGGTAGCGATAACACGAAACCAGAAGATATGCTCTTCACCAGGCTTTACCGATATGGGAAAAACAAACGTAGGGGTATCGAAAGGCCGTTGAATGAAGGGAAAGGTATTCCCTGTAAGTGGAAACTCGGTAATATCACCATTAATTTCATGATAAATTTGTATTCTGTCGAGCAATGGATCCTCAATTTCCAAGTACACAACGGGGAATTTATCGACATCAAAATCCTTTGCTATGTTAAGGGGGACTTTAAACCAATGTGGTGACTGTAAAATGCCCGCATTAAAACCGTTTGGAGCTCTTTTAAAGCGTTGCTGCCTTAGGCTCGATGTATAACTTTCAATGCTCTTCCCTGCATCCTCTTCGCTATAGAACCAAATGTCTGGCTCCAGCCCTCCCTCCATCATCGCCGCATTATCCAGCGTATTGTTATTAGCTGCATATACTGGAGAGAATAAAAATACGCTTAAGGCGTTCACACAGATGAAGGCCGCTAACAACCCATTAAAACGCATACATCCCCAGTAAAAATATTGTATATCATCACCTAAGGGTAGCAAAAGGCATTGGATATTCAACACCCTGATAAAAGCATTAAAACACCCCTTCCATAGTTCAATATCAATGGAAACTTGTATTAAACCTACTAACCTTCAACATTAGGAGAAAGGGTTGCCTCCACTCAGGACACCCGACACGTTCACAAAGTTCAAGCCAGGTTCGGGATGCCAAGAAAAAACCCACTTCTTGAAAATATTCTTTTTAATCATAGAGTTGCATTCTTGTTTGCATTTCTATTGATAACCGTATTTCTGATCTACCAGACCTATGATCTCGAAATGGACACCAGCATCAAAAAAATGGTGCCTCTTCAGCATGAATATATAAAAAACCTCTACAAACATAAAGACGAGCTGAGTCTAGGCAATGACATTCGTATTGCAGTAGAACACACCAAGGGCGACATTTTTGATAAAGAATTTATAGAGACATTACGGGAGATTACAGAAGAAGGTTTTTATCTACCTGGTGTCAACAAAGGAAAGGTTAAGTCTCTGTGGACCCCAAATGTCCGCTGGACAGAAGCCGATGAATTTGGTTTTAGTGGAGGGGAAATGATCCCCCCTGGTTACAATGGATCGAAAGAATCGCTACTGGAGCTCCAAAGAAATGTTTTAAAATCAGACATAATTGGAAGACTTGTTGCTGACAACCTACGTTCCACCATCGTTTACCTCCCTCTTATTGAACAAGACTCAAATAAACAAGAAGACAAAAACAACAGTATTGACTACAAGTTACTGTCAGAAGAGCTAGAAAGCAATATTAGACAGCAGTTTGAGTCAGACAGCATTCGCATTCACATTATAGGCTTTGCAAAAAAAGTGGGCGACCTTATTGAAGGCGTCAAAGGTGTTCTAGGTTTTTTTATTATCACGGTCATTATAACGTTTCATTTATTGATCATAGATTGCCGCTGTGTTCGCTGTGCTGGCGTAATTCTAATAGGGTCTTTGATGGCCGTGGCCTGGCAATTAGGTATTGTAACGCTGCTACGAAAATTGATGGCCACATTTCGAGAAAGTGAATATTGGCTCCCTTTTCTTAAAGCCAACTCAGCATTCGAATCAATTCAGTTTGGTTTAGACCCCTATTCAATGCTTATCCCCTTCCTTGTCTTTGCAATTGCGGTGAGTCATGGCGTTCAGTACGTTGGAGAGATGGGCGCTCGCATCGCTGATGGAGCTACCGCTTATGATGCATCAACCAATACATTTAGAGCGCTTTTCTTACCAGGACTATTAGCACTGATTAGTGATGCCGTTGGATTTGTGACGCTCTGGTTTATTGATATAGGTGTAATACGAGAACTTGCCATTACAGCGAGTATAGGTGTCGCAACAATCATCCTAACAAAACTTATGTTTGTTCCCATTGCTATGTCCTATGTAGGGATTGGGGATAGAGCAATTGAGTTCGCCAAGAAAAAACACGCATCCCCATCAATAGTTTGGCTAACACTATCAAAGCTGGTTAAACCAAGATATGCCATTTGTATTGTGTTTATTTCTCTTGTTGGCGCAGGGATCGGCAACGACATAAGAAAGGATCTAAAAATTGGAGATCTTGATCCAGGAGCACCTGAATTACACCCTACATCTCCCTACAACCTTGATAATCACTACATTACAACAAATTATTCTATCAGTGCTGACGTTCTCGTTGTGATGGTTGAAACACCCCCCCAATCATGCTCAAGTTACAGAGCACTTAAGCTCATAGACAGATTTATGTGGAAGATGGAGCGCTTAGATGACGTTGAATCGGTGGACTCACTCGTTTCGGTTGTTAAACATGTATTGAGTGGATTCAATGAAGGTAATATTAAGTGGTCTGCACTCCCCAAAAACCAAGAAATTATTGGCGGCGCGCTTACATACTTACCCTCAGGCTATCAAAACCCTGACTGTAGTTTGGTTCCAGTAATTATATACTTAAAGGATCACAAGGCGACCACGTTGAGCAATGTTGTTTCTGCTGTTGAAGCATTTGCAAAGAAAAACAACAGCAATACGCTTGCCAACTTTATCCTCGCATCAGGTAATGCTGGGGCAGAAGCAGCAACCAATCAAGTTATCGCAAGTGCAGAAAAACGTATTCTTATCATGGTCTATAGTGTCATTTGTTTAATGATTTTTATCTCCTTTCGATCGATACGCCCAGTAATATGCATTGTATTACCTCTGTTTCTGACATCCATCCTTTGTGAAGCAGTAATGACTAAAATGGGCATGGGGGTAAAAATAGCAACACTCCCCGTGATTGCACTAGGGGTTGGAATTGGCGTCGATTATGGCATTTACCTGTATTCAAAAATGCGCTATCACCTCGACCTAGGGACAACCCTGCAATCTGCGTATCTTTCGGCTTTGCAGATAACAGGGAAGTCTATCGTATTCACAGGAATCGCTCTCAGTTTGAGTGTTGGCACTTGGTATTTTTCCGACATAAAATTCCAAGCAGACATTGGCATACTGCTTACATTTATGTTCCTTTGGAACATGATTGGTGCCATTGTATTAATGCCCGCTCTCTTGGTATTTTTTGGTAAATATGAAAAATAGCCTCTCCTCTCACTTATACTTCTTACGCAACACCGGGTTCAAAATACACAAATAGACGAACGCACTTAACGATAATACTGACCATAAAAAAGGCACTGCGGTAGATTTCATATCAATATGAAGCTGCCCTGCCGCCCACCACAAGCCTGAAAGCAAGAGCGGCGACAACCACACCACAGCAACAAACAGCACAATTAGCGATTGCGTTAAACGCGACCCCGCTTTTTTAACCGTCCGTTCCATGGTTGTGCGCAAGTCATAATGAATTGACATCAGTTTCACATCTTTTTTAAAAAAAGAAAACGATGCATAAAATGCAACAATCACCAATATATGCATAAATCCCAAAGACTGATAATCATAGGCAGCCAAGGGCCCAAGACCCAACAGTAACCCAATAGAAACAGTCACAACACCGAGGCTATAAAGCCTGAAAAACATTAACAAAATGCATCACCACTTACCGGCTATAGAACAGAAGTAAACCCTTCAAATTTAGGAGGCCCCATATAAACGTCTTTATTGCCACCCGCTCCAGCGTGTGCCTTTCTAAACGCTTCAGATGTCGTCCAATCCTTAAAGTGCTGCAAACTCTCCCACACCGTATGAGAAGCGAACAAGGTATACTCTTCCGTAGTATCGCCTTGCAAGAGATCAAAGCTGTTAAAACCAGGCACTTCATCCAAGAAGGTCTCACGCTGACTCCAAATATCAATAAACGCCTGCTCTTTGCCTAACGCTATCTGAAATCGATTCATCGCTATGTACATTACATTTACTCCCTTAACACGAATTTAAAGGGGTAGATTAGTAGAATTGGCGCCTCAATACCAGATCCACACCATATCATTACACATCAAAACGTATTCCCTGTGCTAAAGGAATATCATCGCCATAATTAATCGTGTTGGTTGTACGTCTCATATACTGCTTCCAAGCATCTGAGCCAGACTCCCTTCCTCCGCCAGTATCTTTCTCACCGCCAAAAGCGCCGCCAATTTCAGCACCCGATGTACCTATATTGACGTTTACTATGCCGCAGTCAGAGCCTGATGCCGACATAAAAACTTCTGCTTCTCGAACATCGGTAGTGAAAATAGCAGATGATAGCCCTTGAGGTACATCGTTCTGCCACGCTATCGCCTGGTGTAGCGATTGATAACGAACCACAAATAATAGCGGTGCGAAGGTTTCTAGTTGCAACAACGGCTCATCGCTAGACACTTCTACTATTGCAGGTTCAAGATACACCCCACCCCGATCTCCACCTCCACAGACTCCTTCTTCAAACTGCCTGCCTGCTAACTGCTTGCCACCAACCAACAATTGCCCCCCTCTAATGCTGACCTCATTTATGGCTTGATTCATTACATCTCGCGTCTGCCCGTTAATAACAGGGCCACATAAGTTGCTTTCGTCTCTCGGGTCACCTATTGCGATGGTTTTATACGTTGCAACCAACTTTTCCAAAAAGGCATCTGCGACAGATTCGTGAACAAATAAGCGACGCAAACTGGTGCACCGCTGACCACTAGTACCCACCGCTGAAAATACTACGGCTTTTAACGCCATGGTTAGATCTGCACTTGGCGTAACAATTAAGGCATTATTCCCACCAAGTTCTAAAAGCGAGCGGCCTAAACGATGCGCAACACGTTCCGCTACGCTACGCCCCATTGGGACAGAGCCTGTGGCCGACACCAAAGGAATAAACGCATGATCAGCAATATTCTGTCCAACATCTTTATGACCATTAACAATCACTGACAGCGCAGGATAACTTGACAAAAGACCCATATCTCTTAACGCCGACACCAGCAATCGATGGCATGCCAACGCACACAGCGGTGTTTTTTCCGAGGGCTTCCATACAACCGCATTACCACATACCAGAGCCAAAGCAGCGTTCCAAGCCCATACCGCCATCGGGAAGTTAAATGCCGTGATAATACCCACAACACCCAACGGGTGCCACTGCTCCATCATCCGGTGATTCGGCCTTTCACTAGCTATCGTTAACCCATGTAATTGACGAGACAAACCTACGGCAAACTCACAGACATCGATCACCTCTTGAACTTCTCCCAGAGACTCCTGCCACGTTTTTCCTGCCTCCAGTGTAATTAATTTTGCTAATTCATTTTTATCTTGTCGTACTTTTTCTGCAAAACGTCGAATTAATTCACCACGTTTTGGTGCAGGAACAATGCGCCACTTAAGAAAACTTTCATGAGCTTGAGATATCGCGTCCAATACCGCCGTTTTTTCTGCAATTCCGCAATGCCCCAACACTTGGTTATCAATAGGTGAATGAACCGGAAAGGTCTGCATGGGCTCTGTTTTCACAAGCCCTTCATTTTCACCCACACACACAGCCGCCCAAACAGACTCACTCTCATCCTCGCTATCACCCACGGAAACCAAGGGTAAGATCTCATTCGCGGTACCGACTAAGCAACCATTCTCCTGGGTAAATACTGTTTTCATCTCCATCGTTCGATCTCCGATTAAATGGTGCTTTTAATGTAAGCTTGACCAAACCTATTCGCTTCAAACAACTCCAAATCCACATCCTCTTGGCGTAAAAAACCAGTATCAGGAAGCTTCCCTTCAAAATGTAAATCCAGGATTGCACACATTGACGATGCGGTTGTTAACTGAATTGAACTCCAATGTTCCCCATTACGATATTGGTGATAAAGCTTACGAGCATCGGTTATTTGCTCAAGCCGACCATCTCGATATCCCTTCACCGTAACAAATATCAAAACAACATCTTGTTTGGTAATCGGTATAGATGTTTCAAATATCTGCTTTAGCAACGGCCTACGAGCGCTTTCTCCCAACTGAAGGTCTTGCATCAGAAATTGCATCAGGTACTGATGGCCTTTGTAACGAACCGTTTTATACGTTAACTCCTCAACCTTTCCTTGCAACGTCTCACATAAGGTGCCCAGCCCACCCGAGGTGTTAAATGCCTCATAATCAACGCCATCTAAAGAAAAGCATTCCAACCCTTCCAAGGGTATAAGATCAATACGTTCTCCGTGCTCAATAGCTTCGCATAAATTACAATATTCATTTATTAGCCCATCGGTTGACCACGTCAAGTTGTACATCATCCGGTTCGAAGGGTACTTCGGCAATGCTCCAACCCGCATCTTTACAGACTGTACACGCTCAAATTTTCCCGCCAGATGGTAAGCAAGAATACCGATAAAACCAGGGGCCAATCCGCACTGTGGCATAAAAACCTGACCAGAAGCAGCATTAATAGCTATCTGCTTAATAGCCGCTGTCATTGCGACATCTTCGGTTAAATCAAAATAACTACACCCCTTATTCAGTGCTCCCTGCGCTATGATTGCACTCACATCATAGGAACAAGCCGAGACTACAGCATCCTGCCCCGTCAACGCTTGGGACAAGGCGTTAGAATCGGTAACGTCGAGCTCCAATGTCGACACTTTATCTAAACCATTTAGCTTATTTAAAAACGTGTGCGCTTTATCTGCTACGGTCACCTCATAAGCACCACTTTCTGCTAAAAGCTGCACTATCGCTGAACCAATCTTCCCAGCACCGATAATCAATACCTTATGATATTTCGACATAACCACCTCCCTAGGACGAGAAGGCAAACCTACACTAACCCGCTCATCAACCCGTCTATCTACGCTACGCCGTTTAACAACACAAAGTAAAGAACGCATATATTCGAACAAAGCGGCGGCTTATAACGTTTATTCCTTAAGAATTCGCCCCCCATATGACTACGGGGTCGATCATTTTGTAAGGAAAAATGAATATTTAGGCAGAACATTCTAATTTCCAACGATAATATGCGCACAAATCAAACAAACTGGCTCTTTAAAGCCACTTCGTACTTTGGGAATAATGAGGAAACAACAATGCAAGATAAAGTAAAAGCACAGATAGAGCAGATTCAAGAGCAAGTAAACAAGCAACTAGATAGCGCTAAAGTTGAAGGCTTTCGCATCTTAAAAGAGCTTGGTGCTAACGTTGAAACTGAAGAATTAAACATCTCTGAAGTTGTTTCTGAAATCCGTGAAGCCAATCCTACTGTTAAAGAATTTGTACGTAACTTAAACGTTGCAACGTACGACAACCGTTTTCGTGCAAACTGGAATGCAACAATGGGTACTGCACTCGCTAAATTGAACATCGAAAAAGCGTATGTTCGTAGCGTTAAGCCTCGTATCGCAGAAGCTCGTGACACTGTAAACTCACGCGTTAAAGACATTCAAGAGCTTTCTGAGAAAGCTCAAGATAAAGCACAAGAGCTTAGCAAAACTGCACAAGACAAAGCTCAAGAGCTTCGAGCTAAAATAGCGGGTTAATCGCCACTATATTACCTTCTTCTTTTTGGGTCCTCTTCTATGAGGGCCTTTTTTTTGCCTGAATTTTGGTTTTAACAAAAGTGGTGGTAGCATGAGTGGCAACGCAGGTTCCCATCGAATAATATAGCTTCACACATATAAAGCCTCATGAATAATAACGATAGTATTCTCTACACCCCATATTCACAGGATAACAAAGAAGAGTCTCCCGTTGCGCTGGATCACAATGATGACCTTCCGGCCAAAGTTGCCGAGCCCGACACCTTATCGCGCCTTGTACCTCAATTAAAAAACAGCAAATCCCTAAAAGAAACCCCCAGAATCATTTGCAGAGCTTGTCACTTCACCATTACATCACCATTATTTTTAATGGCCGTAGGTCAAAGTGCCTACCACGTATTTACCAACCCTTCCGGTATGAGTTTTGACATTCAAACTTTTGATATTGCCAGCGGCTGCATCGTCAGCGGGGCATTTACTGAACACTTCTCTTGGTTTCCTGGTTATTTATGGCAATACGCTTACTGTGAAGGATGTGGCGAACACTTAGGCTGGCATTATAAACAAGCGGAAGAACAAAATGCAGGGAGCGCTGAAGGGGGTCGTTTTTTTGCCCTCATAACAGATCACCTGACGTTTCAGGATTAATCCACACAAAACCAATTAAACGTTGAACAATTAAGCGCTAAACAATAAATCGTGCATGAAATTTCAGGCATAAAAAAGGCCCGACATTTACATGTCAGACCATTTTTATAAAAGTGGTAGCGGGGGCTGGATTTGAACCAACGACCTTCGGGTTATGAGCCCGACGAGCTACCAAACTGCTCCACCCCGCATCGAAGAGGTGCGTATAATACTTATTTGCCCCTTATGCGTCAAGCACTTACGGTAACTATTTTAATTTTAATCTCATTCGTTCAAAACTTGAAAGGTTCGGCGCAAAGGCTGCGGTTTCATTTTTTGGCTTCTCTTTAGATGGTGCATCTACACGTACTAAACCTGCCTTACCATTCATAGTTTTATACCCCCTTGCAAAGAACTGCCAATCACTACGTCGAGTGATTGTTCTCATGTGATACCACTCTCCCTGAATTCTCTCAGGTGTCACATCTAATAGAACATATCCCCGATGATAGTATTCAACGTATTTAATATGTGGAGAACCCGCCTGCACACTTTGAGAAGCGGCCCATGCCAATTGATAATTTTCAATTCCTGGCGATGATACTGCAGGGGTTACAAACTCCACTGCAATAGCACCATCTCCTGTATCTTTATCATAGGTGCTCGCCACAAAAGGTGTTGGCGTTATATCACTGGCCCAAGAAGAATGAATGTCTCCGGTAAGCACCACCATATTATCAATCTCGTTATCGATAAGATAATTGTGTAAACGCTGCCTGGCCAAAGGGTAGCCATCCCACTGATCCATATTAAAACCAATTGCCCCAGCAGAAAACTGAGCCATCATTACTTGCTGACCCAACATTCTCCATTGTGTGTTATTTTCAACAGATGCATCCAAGGCATTAAACAACCAAGACTCCTGCTTCTCTCCAAGCAAGTGCTGATCAACATCAAGTATCTCTCCTAAATTACCAATCTCTGGCTGCTTGGTTCTACCCGCAAGGCGTGTATCAAGCATTATCAAATCCAACAAATCACCAAAACGAAAATCACGATAAATGAGGTTGTCGCCATAAGCATCTTGACCATGCTCTCGAATGGGCATCCATTCAAAGTATGCCTGTATTCCTGCCGCCCTTCGATCTAACCACCCTCCCTCAGTATTTGCATCATGGTTTTGAGCCCCTTCCGACCAAGAATCATTTGATGTTTCATGATCATCCCATATCGTTATGAAGGGAAATTGCTGATGTACTCGTTGTAAGTCCTGATCCGTTTTATACTGGGCATGGCGTAATCGATAATCAGACAGGCTGATAATTTCCCTATCTGGGCTGTGGACTCTATCAATTTTATCTGATGAATAAGAGCCACCATACTCGTAAATATAATCACCAAGATGAAGCACTGCGTCCAAGTCCTGACGATTTGCGATGGCGGCATAAACATTAAAATACCCGTAGGTATAATTGGTACAAGAGGTCATTGCCAATCGAATATGAGACACACCCCCTACCGGAAGCGTTTTTGTTCTTCCCGTATCTGAGGCCCAATTAAGCGCCTCAAAACGATAATAATAGGTAGTACCCGGCAGCAAACCTAACGCATCTATTTTAACGGTATAGTCTTTATCTAAATCAGTTTCACCACTCCCCGTAAGCACAATATCATTCAACGTAGGGTCAGTTGCAACCAACCACTGATAACCAATAATACCCGGTCTATCACTGCCCTGCTTAATATCACCCTTATCATTCAGTGGCGTTATTCGCGTCCAAAGAATTACCCGATCAGATAACGGGTCACCGCTAGCAATGCCGTGTAAAAATGGGCTATAGGATGATGCGCACCCCGTTACAACGGGTAATGTTGCAGCCCCCGCAGAACCAATGGCCCCTTTAAAAAAAGCTCTTCGTGAAAAAGCCATAACACTCCCCTATTGATTTGACCGCGGCCAAACCACCAAACCATTTTATTATTATTTTATGGCATGATAGTACCAACTAGAACTCAAGGCAATATACTAAAGAGTTATGACGTTTTTGTGGTAATGAAAAAATATGATGGTAGAAAAAGTACTTAACCGAGCTCATCCAATGTTAAGCGATAGCTGGGAACAAATTTATCCAAGAAAAAGCGCACCTCAGGCTGAGCATTATCGCCTAGCAATAGCTCAACGCGAGATTTCGCGACAACAAACTCCGCGTTCCCTGCATCAACTTCTTGAATACATTTTAAATAGGCAGAAATAATATCTGC
>CAJXXT010000023.1 GCA_913063495.1 uncultured Gammaproteobacteria bacterium
TTGTTTCGTTTTGCCACTTCACGGGATAACCTGCGACAAACAACGATTGATTTGATGAACCTATCGGCATCGTTGGGCTCAATGGATATTGATGGCGATGGAAAAACACCGGATTTAGATATGAGCCGCGTGTATTTTGTCGCTCATTCATTGGGTGGAATTAATGGCACACCGTTCTTAGCGGTGAATAGTGAGTTAAGGGCAAAAAATGCGGTCACTGCAATGCCCTCTATTAAAGCCGCGGCGTTACTTAACGTTGGTGGTGGTGTTGTTAAGTTATTGGAAAACTCACCCGATGTTGGGTTTGGTGCTGATGTGGTAATACCCGTTTTGGCATCTGTGGGGTTAGCGCAGGGAACATCTGCATTTGAAACCTATATGTCAGTGTTCCAAGGTGTTGCGGATTCTGCTGATGCAATGAGCTACGGAGCAATGTTGAGAAACAACGGTAACATGGGATTACTATTGACTGAGATAGTTGGAGGGGGAGATGATATGGTTCCTGATCTAGATAACCCCTTACAGCAGGTTATGGCGCAGGTTGAGCCCGACCAAACGGTGAGTAATGATGCTGACATACATGCATGGCCAGTAACTAATATAGGCCCCTATACAAAAGAGCTTGAAAATGGGTTTGTGATATCAGGGTTGCCTGCTCCATTGACGGGCACTGAGCCATTGGCGGCGGAGTTAGGCGCAATAAAGACAGATGAAACTATAGTAAATGGCAAGCCTGTTGTTGCTATTACTCGGTTTACCAAGGGGTCTCACGGTACGCCGGTTACCGCGGGCCTACAACAAGTGAATGGCAGGATAATCGATAGATTTAGTAGCACTGATGTCTTTATGGAAATGCTTTCAGAGATGGTACTTTTGTTTGCAAGTGACGGTTTAGCTATCGACGTTAGTAATTCATCGGTTGTTGAAGATTGATTGCAAGAGGCGTATAGCAATCCCTTTTGGCAATCACCCTTACTTTATTCTTGTGAGGGTGATTGCATCTTCAGGGCATTGGGTTACGCAAAGCCCGCACCCATGACAGGCATCCATATTTGTAACTAATGCTTGCTGCCATCCATGTACGAATCCCTTTACCTTTCCGATGATGTTTAAACCTTTTCTATCTTCTGGCGGTAACGTACCGATGGTAAAAACATCATAGGGGCATACGGTTGCACAGTCGCCTTTGCCTTCACATCGGTTTCGATTGATAACGGGTTGGATCGCTCCAGGTCTGATGTTATTTGGTGAATCGGTCATAGTATTCAGCTCTTCGTGGTTATCTGTGTGGTTATCTAACCACAGGGAGCGGAACGTAAAACAGAGTAAAATGGGCACATTACTTGTTCCTGTAATGCCATTGATATCTGCTTTAATGATATCTTTGCTTTACCCATGAGAGACGGGTGTATAGCATTCCACTATATTTGTAGAAAAAGTACTATATTTGTAGAAACCAGTGCAGCAACAGACAAAATCGGGAATTTGATGAAAAAACACACGATAACCATATTGATAATTGAGCTGCTGTCTGTTTGCCTCTTTGTTTTTTATCCTTCCCCTATAGAATCGGTTGCTTGGAAGCCGTCTCGTATACCTGCTTTGCAGGGTGTGTTGGAAAGAAATTCAATACTTAGGGATACCGAAGTTTTTGCCGTGGGTGCCCTTGATGCCCCGGAAGATGTTGTCATTGGTCAAAACGGAACAATTTATACCGGGTTAGAAAACGGTGATATCGTGACGGTTGCCCTTGATGGTACTGTAACCCCGTGGGTAAATACCGGCGGAAGACCTTTAGGCATGAAGTTTAATAACGACAATGACCTTATCGTATGTGATGGTTACCGAGGATTGTTATCCATTAGTAAAACAGGTGAAATTTCGGTACTAACAGATCATGTAGAAGGTAACCCGATTAACTTTGCAAATGGCCTAGACATTGCTGAGGATGGGAAAATTTATTTTACCGAGGCGTCAAGCAAGTGGGAGCGGGGCGATTATTTGCATGATCTTTTAGAGACTAAACCTTACGGCCGTTTATTGATGTACGACCCTGCGGCTGGAACCACTAGCGTATTAATGGAAGGTTTGTATTTTGCCAATGGTATTGCCTTGTCATCAGATGAGCGCTATTTACTTGTTACTGAAACCTGGCGTTATCGCGTGATGAGGTATTGGCTTAAAGGAGATAAAGCGGGGTCATCGGGTCAGTTTATTGGCAACTTACCTGGGTTTCCTGCAGGCATATCAAATCAAAATAATCATTTCTGGTTGTCGTTGATCACCCTTCGAAACCCCGTGTTGGATAAAACCCATGAGACAACATGGTTAAAAGATGCTTTAGCAAAACTACCTGAGTTTTTAACACCTGCCCCGATACCTTATGGTCTTGTTTTAAAAGTTAAAGAAACTGGGCCTATTGAAAGTAGTTTTCATGACGTGGGTGGAGAAGTTATCACAGGTATCTCATCTGCGGTGGAAAAGGACGGATATCTATATTTTGGTACGTTTAAAGGTGATCGAGTGGGGCGCTATAAACTATAGGTGAGCCCACCGGTAAATGTGGCATCGACCTATATCTGTTGTGATATCAGGTTGATACTAGGCCGATAGGTATTCTTTTATCCATTGATAAATTTCATCCGTTGTCACTTCATCAAATGGAACATTAGTGAAGTCTGCAACAGGATCTTTGTCCTTATATCCGAACTGGTAGGCAACATTCCCGGGCTGTTCATCGTGTACAATAAAGATAATACGTTTGCCGGTTGCTAGGCTATCAATGGTCATCGCATCTGCGGGGAACCCTGAAGCTCGCATATTACTTCTGACACCTATTACCGGGTCAATATCCTTAAAATCCTGCTGTATTCTTGCTTGAGCTTCGGTTGCGCGCTCAGAGAGGGCATATACGTCTTGGGTACTCATTTGTACATAAACCTTGTGATGTCTATCGGGGTTAAGGGGCCAAAGTGCCCAAGGAACCATGTATTAATATCAGGGCGTTGGAGTAGGGTGTTAATTTTTTTCTTATTATCCTCAAGGTCACACATAAAAAAATGTGTCATTGGTTGGGTCGGGTTAAAAATCTCACCTGCTATTAAATCTCCAACAAATACATAGCTATCAAACTGAACTATTACCGATCCTTTGGTATGGCCGGGCCAAGGGGTGATTTTTCCGCGAACACCAAACACAGATAAATCTAGCTCTGCATCAATCAACTTATCCACGATAAAAGGTGTAATTTTGACCTGTGTTTTTAATGATTTCATGAAAGTCGCCATTGAGCTTGTAGGGCAGGTATCATCTCGTTCCCCTAGTGAAAACGAGTTGTTGTCACCTATGTGGCCAATGGTCTTTATTCCATAGTGCTCACTAAAATAGCTTGCTGTTCCTGAGTGATCGAGGTGGCCGTGAGTAAGAATAAGATAGTTTATCTCATTAGGGTTAATTCCCTGTTTGTCCAATAGGGCTTCGATACGTTTTTCATGGCCAGGGTTCCCTGAATCAATCATCAATATTTTACTGTCTCTCTCGATAATGTAGATATTCGCGAAATCTACCGATAGCTGTGTGACTTTGATGTTTTGATTCTCTACTTGCACTGTAGCGACATCTTTACTGAAACTGATGAGAAAGGTGGTTAAGAGCAGAATAGATAATAGTAATACGCCAAAAGAGTACTTCACTGACTTTCGAGAAAAGAATGTGGTTGTCATTGGGGAGGGGGGCTCAGGGGCTTGTATTGTCAAAAGGTGTATCTAGTATAATCATTTTGTTTTGGCTTTTCACTACGGCCCTTAGTTATCGTACTTATATATATAGTGTGATCATCCTATTTTGCTGCAAATGTATATTGTAGACGGTCATCGCCATAGATTAGTCGGCTACTTCCACATGTTAAACAAATTCTTAGCCAGGAGATTCAGAGGATAAGATAGAATAACCCGAATAGAATTACCGCCATAGTCATGGGGAGAACCTATGCTATGAAGAACCCCAAGGGTTTCATATACTTCTCCTCTAATTTTCAAATCAGTCCTGAAATTTGGACTAGGTTGATAGTTAACATCAAAATCCCACCATTCTTTGGGGATATGCGGTAGTTTTTCTTGTATTTCAGCCAGTAAATTAGCACAAAATTCATTATTCAACAGTTCCCGATGTACGCGTTGAATCAAAAAACGTACAGTGCTCTCCTGTTCAAGAAAAATATCGTTAAACGATTGCATCCCAAAAAGCACATCAAACAAAGATATCGGTAATGTTAATTCGGTTTCGGAATTATCTAGCAGAAATTCTAACGCCCGGTGAAAACTATCATTAACTTGAATAATATCGTAACGACGGTTTAACACTAGCGCGGGATAAGGTGAATGTCTCTCTAGCAATAGATCTACCGCTAGTTGGGCGTCTTCTTGGTATTCCTTAATGCCTTCATTATTATAGCTATCGTATGCAAAACCTCCTGCCCGCATCAGCTCGCTATAGGATTGTGCATTACATTTCAGGGCTTTCGCCAGCCGCGTTACCATCACTCGGGTGGGTGTGATTTTAGCTGTTTCCAGATTTGAGATATTGCGGGTAGTGGTATTGGCAAGCTCCGCGAGTGCAGCTTGGGATAAACCGAGTGTTTTTCTACCTGCCTTTAGTATGCGCCCAAAGGTCTCGGCTTCTGCGAATTTGACCATGCCACCTCTTTATTTACCAATTTCACGCTCGTTTCATGCCCATTTTGGGTATTTTGTTGATTTAGGAAAAGCGCTACCATTCAGGCTGAATTATAAATGAACTCACACCAGCTTGCCCTTAATGAATAACATGGAGCGAAGAAAATGACAAAATCAATCAAGGCACTCGTTATTGGGGCTAGCGGCTTTTTGGGCAGCCATATTGTGAAGGAACTAGCACGACAAGGCTACACGGTACGTATTATGGTACGGGCCAGTAGTAATCTAGACGCTTTAGCGGGTATTGAGTACGAGAAGACTACAGGTGATGTGCTAAATACGCCCTCACTTGAAGCTGCCATGAATGGGTGTGACTGGGTATTCCATTCCGCAGTTGATACCCGGGCATGGCTTTTTAATAGTGGCCCCCTATATCAAACCAATGTCTTAGGTGTGATTAATGCTGTCAACGCAGCTAAGACCTGCAGCATCAAAAAATTTATACTCACCAGTAGTTTGCTCACCATCGGTCGAAACCCTTCTGGGATTGCAGATGAGAGTTGTATTCCCCGCGAGGAAGACCTGTTTACCGATTATATGCGCACTCGCTTTCTTGCCGAAAAGTATATTCTGGACGCATTTACCGAATCAGGGTTTCCTGCTATTGCCTGCTGTGTATCAAATACCTATGGAGCAGATGATTTGCAACCCACACCCCATGGCAATCTCATTAAGCAGGTGGCCTTTGGTAGAGTACCTGTCTACTTAAAAGCCAAGTCTGAATGTGTTGGCGTTGTTGATGCTGCACAAGCGCTGATATTAGCCGCGGAAAAAGGCCGCGAGGGAGAGCGTTATATTATTTCTGAACGTTACATCAGTAATAAGGAGTTGTTTACTATTGCAGAAAAAAAAGCAGGATTATCTATGTTAATCGGGGGAATGCCTACATCCCTAGTGTATCTCTGTACCACTGTGACGGGTGTATTTTCGCGCTTGTTTGCACTGGATTCAGTGTTAACAAATAATTCTGCTAAGTTGCTGTATCAAACGTGGCCCTTGAGTAATTCAAAGGCAAAAAAAGAACTAGGTTGGGAACCTAGGCCGATACATGATTCTATAGGAGAGGCGGTGGATAGTTATTTGGGTTGCGTCACAAACAGTTCGATTGCGGTGAAAAAGATATAGGGACACCCACCCCCGTTGACAATGGTTTTTAATCAACTTAAGCTTCCTTTGTGCTATAAATATATACAGTTGATATCCAGTTTGGTTAATGAACACTCGCGTAAAAAGTGAGTGATACTCAGGGGCTTTCAATTTACGATAGTGAACTCCCTATAGCCAACTCCCTACAATGAACAAGCTGAGCATTCATGAGTAAAGATTCGATCATTATCAAAGGCGCACGCCAAAACAACTTAAAAAATCTGGATTTGGAACTACCAACCAATGAGTTGATTGTTGTTACAGGGGTGAGTGGCTCAGGTAAGTCTACACTGGCTTTTGATACCATCTATGCTGAAGGCCAGCGTCGGTATGTTGAGACGTTTTCTGCTTATGCTCGTCAGTTTCTGGATAGAATGGATAAGCCTGCTGTTGATAGCATACAGGGGATTCCGCCAGCAATAGCCATTGATCAAAGTAACCCGGTACGTACATCGAGATCTACCGTCGGCACAATGACGGAGTTGAATGATTACTTGAAGTTGTTGTTTGCACGGCTATCGCAGCTCTACTGCCATAGCTGTGGCCAAGAGGTTCGGTGTGATAGTGCCCATAGCATCGTTGAGTCGCTGTATCGGGATTTACCCCGTAAAACTCCGTTGATGGTATGTCTACCGATAACGGTCCCGCATAACTTCAGCGATGAAGAAGTACTTCAACTGCTAAACAACCAAGGTTATATCAGGGTTCATCACCGCTCAAAGCAGCGAGTGGAGGTGATCCAGGATCGACTAAAGCTAACCGATGATAATGAAAGTCGACTTCGGGAATCAATAGAAGCGGCATTACATCATGGCAGTGGGCGAGTTTTAGTGTATCCCCTTGATGAAAACCGTGAAGCTGGGGAGGCGTTACGTTTTTCCACGCATCATCACTGTGCGACTTGTGATATTGACCATAGCGAGCCAAGCCCTGGGTTGTTTTCTTTTAATTCACCTATTGGTGCCTGTGAAAGCTGTAAAGGTTTTGGTCGTATTATTGGTGTTGATTATGGATTGGTTATTCCTGATGAACGTTTGTCTTTGCGTGAGGGTGCGATCAAACCATTTCAGACTCCGAGTAATGAAGACATTCAGAATGAATTGATACGACAAGCAAAGCGTAAAAAAATCCCTCTCGATAAGCCCTGGAAGCAGCTGAGTAAGAAACATCAGCAATGGGTGATTACAGGTGATGGTAGCTGGGATGAAGGGCTTTGGTTTGGGGTGCAGGGGTTCTTTGATTGGATGGAAAGAAAATCCTACAAAATGCACATTCGTGTACTTTTGTCCAAATACCGCTCGTATACTACATGCGGTAGTTGTAATGGGGCCAGGTTAAAAACAGATGCATTTTGGTGGCGCCTTGGTGATAGTTGTGATGCTACAAAGGGGTTGGATGGGGCAAGTCGTTTTGTACCACCGGGTTGCACATTGGAAACGTCAGAGTTCGAAAAGGTACCCGGTTTAACCATTGCTGACATAATGCAGTTACCGTTATCGCAGTGTTTGGCATTTTTTGCGGATCTAACACTGCCTGGTTCGTTGGATGATGCCGCCCAATTGCTAATGACAGAGATTCGGTCGCGCTTAGGTTACTTGCTTGAAGTAGGTCTGGGTTATTTGACGTTAGATCGACAATCAAGAACATTGAGTGGGGGTGAAGTCCAACGGATTAATCTCACAACAGCGCTTGGCACATCTCTCGTGAATACTCTATTTGTACTGGATGAGCCGAGCATTGGGCTTCACCCAAGGGATATTGACCGATTAGTGACAGTATTACACCGGCTGCGAGATGCCGGTAATACGTTGTTGGTTGTTGAGCATGACCCTCAGGTGATATTGGCGGCAGATCGAATTTTGGACATAGGGCCTGGCCCAGGTAAGCGGGGCGGAGAGATTAGCTTTTATGGAACCCCCGCACAGTTACTAAAGAAAAAAACTTCGTTAACCGCGCAATACCTTAATGGTACTAAGCGGGTTTTTGAAGCTAAAGAAAAGCATACCAAGCTTTTGCCAAAAAGCATTCGTATTGTTGGTGCGAATGAACACAACTTGAAAAATGTTTCCGTTAGTATTCCATTAAATCAATTGGTCTGTCTTACGGGTGTCAGTGGCTCAGGTAAGTCAACGTTGATGCGAGATGTTCTTTATGCCGGATTATGTCGGCATAAAGGAAAAGGGGGGCAAGCCGCTGGTGCACATGAAGCGTTGACTGGGCATGAATTTATTGATGATGTTGTGTTAGTCGACCAAAGCCCCATCGGAAAAACAACACGATCAATACCAGCGACCTATGTGGGAGCATTCGATGCGATTCGAAAACTATTTGTTGCGCATCCAGAGTCGATTTCACGGGGTTATACGGTTGGAACGTTTAGTTTTAACTCAGGAAAAGGACGCTGTCCTACCTGTTCAGGTAATGGGTTCGAGCACGTTGAAATGCAATTTCTAAGTGATGTGTACCTTCGCTGTTCTGATTGTGATGGAACGCGGTATCGTGATGAGGTTCTGCAGATTAAGGTGCTGGGAGATGTTAATGATGAAGTCCAGGCAAAGTCAATTGCGGAAATTCTGTCGTTCACTGTTGAAGAAGCACTAGCGTTTTTTGTTGCATCCCCTGATGTGCTTCGATGCCTGCAACCACTTGTTGATGTGGGTTTGGGTTATGTTCAGTTGGGCCAGGCCGTACCAACGCTCAGTGGGGGAGAAGCTCAACGGTTGAAGTTAGCGGGACATTTAGTTGAAACCGCGGGGCGGCGTACTAAGAAATCCTCTACCAAGAAAGCATCCAAGCAGCCATCCAAACAACTATCAAAACAACAGAGTGCACAAGAGCAAGGTATATTATTTCTATTTGATGAACCAACCACAGGGTTGCATTTTGATGATATCGCGACGTTAATGTTAGCGTTCCAGCAGCTAATAACGGCGGGGCATTCTCTGTTAGTGATTGAGCATAATGTCGATGTGATTCAAGCTGCAGATTGGTTGATTGATATTGGCCTTGAAGGTGGTAACGCTGGGGGTGAGTTAGTTGTTGAAGGAAGACCTGTTGACGTCGCGTTAAATAAAAAATCCCATACTGCTAAGGCGTTAAGGGATTATACGAAGGCGTTAGCGTCTAAGCCGACATTAAATCCTTCCAAAAAATTAAAACAGAAAGCCACGGATAGAGTAATACAAGTTCATCATGCGAGAGAACACAATCTCAAAAATGTCGATATAACAATACCGAGAGACAAGTTTACGGTTATTTCTGGTGTTAGTGGTAGTGGGAAAAGTACGGTCGCGTTTGATATTATTTTTGGTGAAGGGCAAAGGCGGTACTTGGAGTCCTTGAATGCGTACGCTAGGCAGTTTGTTCAGCCAGCCTCACGACCGGATGTTGATGCTATTCATGGTATTCCTCCGACTGTCGCCATAGAGCAACGCACCAGTCGTGGTGGTCGAAAAAGTACGGTTGCGACCATGACGGAAATTTATCATTATTTGCGTTTATTATATGTGAAACTGGGAACCCAACATTGTCCAACGTGTGATGTGGCAATTGAACCTCAAAGTGCCGAATCAATTTTGTCGCGTATTTTAAAGGATTATCAGGGTAAAACAGTCACACTGCTAGCGCCTATGGTAGTGGCACGGAAAGGTATCTACAAAGAGTTGGCAAAGTGGGCTAATGATAGAGATTATTCAACATTAAGAGTTGATGGGAAATATTTGTCAACGGCAGAATGGCCTGTGTTGGATCGGTATAGAGAACATGATATAGAATTACCTATTGCAACATTGGATGTCACTGCCCGTAATGAAAAACATGTTGAGACGGTGCTGAAGCAAACATTGGATATCGGTAACGGTATTGTTATTATTTCTCCTGATTTCTCACAAGATAAACGATCCCAAGGGGGTAAGAATAAAATAAAGGAATCGTTATTTTCAACGACCCGCTCATGCCCATCATGTGGTTGTGGTTTTGATGAGTTGGATCCTAGGTTATTTTCTTATAATTCTAAGCACGGTTGGTGCACAACCTGTTTTGGAACGGGTCATACAATTTTAGGGTTCGATGAAGAGCAAAGCGGAGAGGAAGAAAATTGGTTAGAAGCTAAAAACTCTGATGACATTTTGGATGCCAATGAAAAAGAAGTTATCTGTGGTCAATGTGATGGCCAACGCTTAAACGACACCGCATTGGCGGTACGGTTTAGAAATCAATCTATTGCAGATTTGGCAGGGTTATCCATCGAAAGCGCTACTCATTGGTTAGAAAAATTAAAACTTACGAGTAGAGAGCAAGCGATTGCCCATGATTTGTTAGGAGAATTAGAAGGGCGACTGCACTTTTTACAAAAAGTGGGGTTAACATATCTAACCTTGGATCGATCCGCTCCGACCTTAAGTGGGGGAGAGGCGCAACGTATTCGCTTAGCGTCGCAGTTGGGTTCTAATTTACAAGGTGTGTGTTACATCTTAGATGAACCAACTATAGGGTTACATACGCGGGATAATCGGCAATTGATTGAAACGTTACGAGAGTTGCAATTAAAAGGTAATACCGTCTTAGTGGTTGAGCACGATGAAGACACGATTAGAGAAGCCGACTATTTAATTGATATGGGGCCTCGGGCAGGTATTCATGGGGGAGAGGTTGTTGCTCATGGAACTTTGTCGCAGTTAAAGAAAAACAAAGACTCGGTGACGGGTCAATTTATGGCTAAACCGCTACGACATCCAATGGCCGACTTGCGAAATAGTGAACAGCGAGGTCAGTTTGAAAAAGAGGCGCTGACAATCGTTGGTGCTAATGAAAATAATCTTAATAACCTTGATGTTACCATTCCATTGCGACGTTTGGTTGGTATCAGTGGTGTTAGTGGTAGCGGAAAAAGTACACTGATTCGCTCAATTTTATACAGAAACTTACGTCCGAAAATTAATATAAAACAATCGAAAGCCGCGAGAGCCAAAAAGCCTCATTGGTTTGGATGTGAAGAGATTCAAGGTTGGGAGTCCATTACTCGCATTTTGGAAGTCGATCAAACACCTATAGGCAAAACCACCCGATCATGTCCTGTTACTTATTTAGGGATTTGGGATACCATTCGCAAATTATTTGCAGGAACCGTTGACGCTAGGTTGCGCGGTTATACCCCCGCGAGATTTTCGTTTAATACAGGTGATGGCCGTTGTTCAACGTGTGGTGGGCACGGAATGGTGAAAGTTGAAATGAACTTTCTCCCCGATGTTCGTATTGATTGTGAAGAATGCCATGGTTGGCGTTTTAATGCGGAGACATTGTCGGTACGTTACAAGGATAAACATATCGGTGAAGTACTGGCGATGAATATTGAGGAGGCTACCGAGTTTTTCTCAGCGATTAGCTCTGTGCATCATACGTTACAGCTTCTTCAAGATGTTGGGTTGGGTTACTTAACCTTAGGACAGCAAAGCCCAACATTAAGCGGCGGTGAGGCTCAACGTATTAAGCTAGTCACTGAGCTTGCCAAAGTCAGGCCAGGAGCCCGTGTAAAACAGCACACACTCTATGTACTCGATGAACCGACGGTTGGTCTGCATATGGCTGATGTGGAAAAGCTGTTGCGTGTGCTGCATAGATTGGTGGATAGTGGCCACTCTGTGTTGGTGATTGAACACAATTTAGACGTTATTGCTGAATCCGATTGGGTGATTGATATTGGGCCTGAGGGAGGAAAGGGTGGAGGTAAAATTGTGGCACAAGGTACTCCCGCCACAATTTGTAAGCGAAAGCGTTCACATACGGGCACTTATTTGCGTGAACTATTGGTGACTTGACAGGCATTGACGTCTGTCCCATCACTGCTATTGTGGTAGTAATCTCGGCGACGTAAGCTCTGATTGCATCAATACTATTGAGAGGAGAGACTCATGACTTTACATACGGTTGCAAAAGAAGGGGAGATAGACCTAGGTACCAATAAGCCGGTTACCATTAATGGGGAGAATATTTTATTGTTTCATCTTGATGATGGATATTACGCCACGCAAAGTCGTTGCACACATCTGTTTATGCCCCTTAAGAAGGGTAAGATTCGTGACGGTTGCACATTGGAATGTCCTTTCCATCGTGCTCAGTTTGATATCCGAACGGGTGAACCGGTCAAATGGGCCAATTTCCCTCCAGGCATCCAGTTGATTAATACTATTCGAAAAGAAAAGGCGTTAAAAACCTATCCAGTAACGGTTGAAGGTGATGACATTTTGGTTGAGGTTGTAGCAGAGGTCGAAACTGCTTAATTAACTTATCGTGGAAATGTTGTTCTGGTGATACCAACACGGTACAGGGTTGGTATCACTCGGCGGTTCTGGTCACGATGATCTTTCGGTAAGCTTGTAACCCAAAAACAACCAGGGCGGCGGCAATAGGGTAAAATACCAGTGAGATCACTGACAGTGAATAACGTAGAGAACTGTCATCATTAAAGACAAAATCAGTCAGTGCTGCGACGATGGTTCCCCCTAAAGCTAAGCCAAAAAAATTGGTCAAAAATAACATCAGTGCACTGGTCTGTGCTCGCATACGGTTGGGTGTTATCAATTGAAGGCCTGCCATTGCAACGCCAAAATGCATGTAATGAATAAAAATCACGAAGGCGCTGACGGCTAGTGCTAAAGTGCTGGTTGGCATAAGAGGTGCGGCGGTTGCAGGAATAATTAATATGAGAGCTGCGATCATTATCAACCGAAGGTTTGCATCAGTATATCCCCTTTTTTGTAATACCCCGCAAAAAAAAGCACCTGCAAATGTGCCTAATGTCCCGGCAATTATAAAGATGGCTCCAAGTGCAGTGCCAGCCTCTGTTTTTGATATGCCGTAAGTTCGTACTAAAAATTCCGGGAACCAAGTGAGTGTCCCATACCCAATAATCGCCATCATTGAAACACTTCCCATTAATGAGAAAAATGCCCTCCAATGTTTCTTTAAATACTTAATAACGTCCTGAAGAGGGATTGCGTCTGGAGTAGCTGATTCGGTACGAGTTAGTTCAGTACTTTCTCGATGGGGCGGTTCAGATACAAACAACATAAGTACAACGACAACTAACCCAGGCAGTCCAATCCCTACAAACGTGATTTGCCAAACCGCCATATCTCCGATAAGAGGGTAGGAGCTGAGATCCATCGCAGATAACGTATCGTACAACCAACCACCGATCATATAGGATGTGCCGCTTCCTATCGTGATTCCCATCGCAAAGATAGCAGTTGCCCACCGCAGGTTTTTCTCGCTATAAAGGTCACTCAGTAATGAGTAGGTGGCGGGTGATAAGCTTGCTTCTCCAACACCGACACCAATACGCGCTAAGAATAACGAATGGAAGTTATTGGCTAGACCACATAAGGACGTCATTAAGCTCCAAAAAAATATACCGCTGGAAATAATGAGTTTGCGACTTATTCTGTCTGCTAACCAACCAATGGGTAAACCAAGCACGATATAGAACAGAGTGAAAGCTAGTCCGTGCAAGAGGCTAAATTGAAAATCAGAAATATTAAAATCTTCGCGGATGGGCCCTACTAATAACGCCATTATATTTCTGTCAATAAAAGACAGTATATAGGCAAGCAAAAGTACACCAAGCGCGTAATGAGATGCTAAGGAGTCTTGTTTTGAGGGTGTTGACGGTGGGGCAAGTGTCATAACATGAGGTCTGTTGGTATTAATGTATGTGATTTTCAATTTCCATTGCTTGGATGCCTTTATACTGCATTGCCCCAAGGTTGTTGACGATAGCATTAACAGCTTCAAGGCAAACCCCTAAAGCATTGCCAACTAAATTTATCTGAAGACGTTCTTCGTATTCTATCGGGCGGGCAGCGTAGACAAGGAGATAGGCCGCTTCAATTATTAGGGATTTGTCCAGCCAGCTGAGTTTATCGACACTGGATTTCAGTTGTTCAAATAAGCTGGATCCTTGGTTGATGCGTTTGATATGGTGTTGTATTTCAGTTGCAGAAATTTCTTTCCCCGTTATAGCTTCGAATATTTTTTGGCTGACTCCAATACCGTGGCTAAGCCCGTAGCCTGCTAATAGATAGGCAAGTACAGATTGTACCGTTTCAAAGTAAAGGGGGGCATCCGCATCAAGTGCACTATACGTGTGTCCACAACCCTCACATTGGTTGTAATCGGCGGTGGTTCCGAGTGGTAAAATTCGGATAAAAAAGAGTGTGAAATAATTTTTTTCAATAACTCTAACAAGATTTTTGTTGGTATCGCAAATTGGGCAGTTAAATTCCCCCAGGTTTTCTGTTGATGCGACTGTTTTTTCGCCAAGTAGAAACAGCATTATGCAGCCCTTTAATTTAGTCCTTTGCGGTAGAACTTACCATTAGCGAGGTATTTATTCTATACATAGCAATATTCCGGGATAAGGGTTGATACGCAGAAGGGTCAGTAGGGGCTGTTCTAGGGCTAGGCGCTAAGTTTGACCCTTTTGCGACCTATTGCTGTTACTTGTTTAAATTGAGAAAATAAAAAGAGAGGCTAAATTCAAAATAGGTATACGCTGTGTTTGGGTATAAATATAGCGTACCTCTCTGAAATATCGGCTTTTTCTCCGTTTTTCACCATCTTTTTGTACGTTTTTTGCCAATTGATTACTGTTCACTATCAGAAACCGTTATTCTGTTGTGTCTCGTACTGTAACGCATGCCATATGACGAGGTTGGGCGATATACTTTTATCACAATGATGGTAATATGAGCACCTTAGGCACTTATGCGTTTATCAGCTCAAAGTGATTGTTTTTTACCAGGTTTTTGGTAACAAAACGAGAAAGAAGCAAGCTAAATTGCTCAAATAATAATAAGAAGTAAAAGGTTAGATTGATGAGTAGAGTCGCGAATCTCGACTATATAAAAGGTATTGGTTGTTTTGTGATGGTCCCTGGCCACACGTTGGTTCTTAACGTTGATGATAAAGCCTCGTATTACATCTATGTATTAATGCATTTTCTTACGTGCCTATTCTTTACCGCATCGGGTGTTACGACGTTGTTTCAAGCAGATCGTCGTCCAATTTCTTATTTACTGACCTATTTTCTGATTCTATTTTTTGTTGGTTTAACGTTTACATCCATTTGGCACCCCACATGGCTGTTTGATTTTAGGCTTGAAATTGTTCAAATCATTATGCTGGGTTGTATTTCGTTGTTGCTAATGCACCGAATATTTAAGGATCGTTGGGGGATGTACTTTTTCGCATCTATGGCAATATTTTTGGTGAAAATCGCTCACGATACCTGGTTTCCAGAGTGGACGGGGGGCAACATCCTTTTTCCTCATGCTGACTATGTACCCTCACATTTGAGGGAAGAAGGTGATCCTCTTGTTACTGTTGGGTTTCCATTGTTTCCTTGGTTATTTCTGTTTCCGCTTGGGGTGTTTTGCTATTTCGGAAAGCTGAAATGGAATTACCTCATTGCTGGTCTCTGTATAGTTGCGTCATGTTTTATGGTTAACCAATACGGCATTGATGATTTTTATGACAAGTGGGATATGTCTATTGAACACTTTCTTGTGGTTACCTTTATCACCTGCGTAACCTTTATTGTGGTTCGATCAGTGCCGTTCGAACGATTACCGTTGCGAAAAGTGGCGACACTTTATGGCCAATCATCGTTAACTTTTCTTTATATGCATCTTATTGTTCTTAATCTCATCGGTGTGGCGCTCACATTGGTTGCGAGTAAAGAAACACCTTACATCCAATACATTTGGTATGTGCTTAGTTATATTGGTGTGTATTTTGCGATGAAATGGATTGTTGGTGTGCGTACATCTACATGGATGAAGAAGGAGTCTGCCTGGATTATTCTTATGGCAGTAGTATTTGCGATGCCTCTTATTACCCTCTATAACGAAAACTTAAAGATCCTAGTATCGATTTCTGGATTGTTGATTGGCCTCTTTATGGCTCACAATTATAAGTCCATTAAGGATTTTGCTAGCTTGCAAAAATTGCTTAATACCAATCGCTGAGATTGCGAAATATTACAATGTAAGGGTTAATCTGAATGTCGTTAATGGATTTGTTAGATGTTTTGGCGCAGAAAAAGATAAAGCTTTGGCTTGAAGGGGACGCGTTGCGTTTCAGTGCTCCCGCCGATGTTTTTACATCAGAGCTCAAGGCAAGTGTTGTCGAAAAAAAGAGTGAAATCATTGCCTTTTTGAAAGATGCACAAAAAGCGAAAGTCGACACAATTCCCCATGCTGATCGTAGTCAACCAATTCCCTTGTCATTAACACAGCAGCGGTTGTGGATACTACATCAATTAGAGCCAGAAAGTGTTGCGTACAATATGCCAATCATATTGAAGTTGGTTGGTTCATTAAACGTGCATCTTTTTGAGCGAGCCTTGCAGGAAGTTGTTGAACGCCATGAAACCTTACGAACTCAAATCGTGCAAAAAGGTTCTACAGCGTACCAGGAGATCAATGATAATCCTTTGCTACAGCTGTCGGTTACCGACATCAGAGGGTTATCGGATAATGAACAAAACGATAAACTGCAAAAAGAAATAGATCTTGAGTTAAAAACGCCATTTCATTTAGGGATTGATCCACTTTTTAGGGTGCGTTTGCTAAATATGGTGAATAATACGGAAGATCAATTCGTATTATTAATGAGTATGCATCACATCATTACCGATGGCTGGTCTCTTGGTATTATCGTACAAGAGCTTATCGCTTGTTATAATACATTGCGAAAAACGCCATCGTTGTTGGAAACGGCACCTAATCAACATAAATTGCAGCAACAGGCATGTTTGCCTGAGTTGGATATTCAATATGCCGATTTTTCCATTTGGCAACGACAACGAATAGCGGGTGGTGAGCTGACTCGTCAGCTTGCATTTTGGCGAAATTATTTGCCTCGCGATGGTTTTGTGTTGAACCTCCCGACAGACTATGAAAGAACGTCTAAACCGGCTCTTGAAGGTGCATCGGTTTCCCATATCGTTCCTCGTGATGTTATAGAGGGTTTTAAAGGGCTTATTCAGACCGTAGATGCGACGTTGTTTATGGGGTTGCTTTCGGTTTTTGATGTGTTGCTGGCCAAGTATACAAACCAGTCACAGATCAACGTTGGCACTCCAAATGCGGGTAGAAATCGCGCCGAGGTCGAAGGCCTTGTTGGGTTTTTTATCAGCACGTTGGTGATGAGTACCAATGTCAAAAAGCAAGATCGTTTTATTGATGTATTAAAAAATGTTAAACAAGGTGCAGTAGACGTATATTCTCATCAGGACACGCCTTTTGAAAAGCTTGTGGAAGAGCTTCAGCCAGAAAGAGATCTAAGCCGAACACCATTGTTTCAAGTGTTTTTTAACCTCCTAAATCTTCCGGAATTGGACGCTAGTTTTGATGGGGTTGAGATTGAAAGCTTGTTGGCTGATGATGTTGAGCAAATTTCAAAATTTGATATGACGGTCTATGCCAAAGAAGTGGCGCAAGGGCTGCAGCTTGATGTGATCTATAATCCTGGTCTTTATGATCAATCAAGAATGAAGATGTTGTTGCAACATTTTGATCATGTTTTACGAGTGGTCTCAGAAAACGCGGATATTACGGTGGATAATATCCAGTTAGGTGTTGATGGTGAATTTGATCAGAATGGAGTGGCGCTTGACGAGGAACTTGATAACGAAATTGATAACGATCCAACGTTACAAAGTGAAAGTGAAAGTAAAAGTGTTCTCAAATGTATAGCAGAAACTGCTGACACTTCTGGTAGTCTAGTTGCCCTCCAATGTACTAATGAATACTGGACGTATGATGAACTTTTGTCGAGTGCGAACCGTTTAGCAAATTACATTAAGCGGCACGCAGTAGTGGGAGCTAAGGTTGCAATTATAGCGTCTCGTACTGCAAATTTGCCTATTGGTATACTTGCGGTACTTAACGCTAACGGTTCGTTTTGTTTGATTGATGCGTCATACCCTGAGGAGAAGCTAAAGTCTTACCTTGGAGTCTTTGGCCCAGACTTTGTTCTGGTGGATTCTGAGTTATCCTGTCAATGGTTAGCAACGGATTTTGATAAACGTCATTTGTTTTTGCCTAATAATAAAGCGGGCTACTCTGATCTTATTGATGGTGAGCCGGAAGAGCCACGTTTAGCTCGTAATTTATCGATAGGAAATGTTGCGTACTATAGCTTCACATCCGGAACACTCGGAGATCCCAAACTCATTGCTTGTGATCTTGCTCCACTGAGTCATTTTGTTGGTTGGTATAAGCAGGAATTTGGGTTACAGGCCAATGACCGTTTTAGCATGTTATCGGGTGTATCTCATGATCCAATTCTACGGGATATTTTTACCCCTTTATCGATGGGTTCCGTGTTATGTATCCCACAACAAAAAGAGCTTCTTGAACCTGGTTATCTTAGTCATTGGATAGCAGATAACAATATTACTGTTGCCCACCTTACTCCATCGATGGGGGAGTTGATTTCGCAGTCAGCGACACAGGTGTCGTCGGATCTTCGACTGGTATGTTTTGGTGGTGAGAAATTATGGTTTTCTCAGGCAAAATCGTTTTCAGATTTCGCCTTAAACGCGCAATTGGTTAATGTCTACGGCGCAACGGAAACACCACAAGTGATGGCTTTTGAAAGAGTCGACCTTGAACAACGTATGGGGCGGGCCAATATTATTCCTATCGGTGTAGGAATTGATGGTGTTCAGTTGTTGATTGTTAATGATTCCTTGGCGCAGGTCGGTGTAAGCGAGATTGGTGAAATTGCTATTCGTACACCTTATCTTTCTAGAGGTTATGAAAACGATCCGGATTTGACGGCATTAAAATTCCCTATGATTGATGCAACGTCTCCTGTTCTTGGGCACTCTGTACGTGGACATAGCTCGGTACGAATTTATCGGACAGGGGATTTGGGGCGTTACCTGCCGGATGGGCGTATACAGCTAATAGGTCGATGTGATGATCAAATCAACATTCGAGGGTTCAGGGTTGAACCTGGTGAGATAGAGCAAGCCCTGTTGCGCCATGATGGTGTGAAGGCCGCAGCGGTGAAGCAGGTAGATGTTAATGGTGTTTCTCAAGTTGTCGCCTATGTCGTATTGACGGACGTGTCTACGAGTGATATTTCTGATTGGGCTAGAGCAATATTGCCTGAGTACATGTTGCCTCAATCAATCGTTATGGTTGAGGATATTCCATTAACTGCCAATGGAAAGATAGATTATCGTTCGTTGGCTGCTCCGGGAAGTGCTGATCGCGCATCTCAGTACCAAGCTCCGCGAACGCCTATAGAGGAACAATTGGCGTTAATATGGGAGGAAGTACTTGGTGTTGCGACGGTTGGTGTGAATGATTCTTTCTTTGAATTAGGAGGGCATTCCTTACTCGCTACACTTGTCATGAGTCGATTGAATGCGATTTACCAAGTTTCAATGCCTTTACGCGTCCTTTTTGAGAAGTTAACGATTGCTGGGATTGCAACTTCTGTTGAAGACGCGCTTTCATTTGGGGTAACTAGCGCTGCTCCAAAGATAGCGGTAGTTTCTCGTGATCAGAAAATTCCTGTTTCATTTGCTCAGAACCGATTATGGTTTATGCAAAAGCTTGACCCTACGAGTGTCGCTTTTAATATGCCATTTCCTTTGTTGTTAAAAGGGGAGTTGGACGAAAATGCGTTAGCATTTGTTTTTCAAGAATTATTCAGACGGCATGAGATTTTAAGGGCCAACCTTGTTGAGGAAGATGGCAAACCTTATTTTCAATTTAGCACGCTCGAACATTGGCAGCTTGATAAAGAGCGAATTGATGTAACCGGTTTTAGCGCAGATGAAACTGAACATTTACAGAAACGTATGGCCGCTACTGAGGCGTCTAATCCCTTTGATTTGGCTGTGGATCCGCTTGTACGTGTTAAATTAATTTCGTTTGATCGCGATAAAAACTCAGGGGGTAACCCGCCAGCGGAACACTTGCTGCTTATGACGCTACATCATGTTGTTAGTGATGGTTGGTCTATGAACCTGTTTATGCGAGAGTTTGTGGAGCTGTATGGTTGTGCAAAACAAGCATTGCCGTCCTCGTTGGCGCCTCTAAAAGTACAATATGCAGATTATGCGTTTTGGCAGCGAGATTGGTTGCAGGGTGAGGTGTTAAACACGCAACTTGATTATTGGGAGAAAAAGTTAACGGATGCGCCGCAGGTTCTACGGCTGCCCACAGACAAACCTAGGCCAACTGTTCAAACATTTAGCGGTAGTATCTATTCAAAAAAAATGTCGTTGGCATTAACGAAACAGGCGAACTTATTTAGTCAAAAACACCAGTTGTCGTTGTTTATGACGCTGATGGGTACCTATCAGATCCTCTTGTCACGTTATACAAAAACTAATGATATTTGCGTAGGTACGCCGATAGCGGGAAGACATCACTCCGGTACAGAAAATATTATAGGGCTGTTTTTAAATGGTTTGATTGTTCGCACTGAATTTGATGATAACCCGTCGGTTGATATGTTTTTTGCTCGTCTAAAAGAAACGATGCTAGAGGCCTATTCACACCAAGACTTACCAATTGAGATGTTGTTTGAGCGATTGGATTACGAAAGAAACCCAACGTATCCTACGGGTGTTCAAGTTGGATTTCAGCTACAAAATATGAATAACGCAGCAGCTTCTGTTGCCAGTCGACAAAGCTCGTCTCTAGGTGTTACGCAAGGTTCTGCTTTAGGTGATGAGCTGTCGATTAGTATGCTGCAACGAGAAAGTATTGTCGCTAAATATGATATGACATGGATTCTAGAAGAGCGAGAGGGCGTTCTAGAAGTCAATGTTGAATATAACAACGATTTGTTTTTTGAAAGCACTATTGCCAACATGGTTGCACACTACGAATATCTATTGTCAGCTGCAATCTCCGGTGAATATCAATCTGTACGTGCGCTTCCTATTGCTGATGATAAAACCATTGCTATGGATCTTGATCTCAATAGATCTGGCAATGACGCGCTATATCCTGAAGTCGTTTATCCGCTGACGTTGAATCAGCAGTCAATTTATCTGTCGACGTTAGTTAACCCCAACACCGTACAAAACAGCTTTGGTTTTTGTACTGATGTTCCTGCATCAATGGATGTGGAGATAATGAAGCAGGCGTTTGTTGAGCTGGTTGCGGAACAAAGTGTTTTAAGAACGCAACTTAAAGAATCAACAAAACCTTATCTTGATGCAATTTATCAGGTGGTTTACAAAAATAAGGAAGCCAATGTTGAGGTGGTTGATTGGTCTTCTGAATTGCTTAATGAAGAGCAGATCACTGAACGCATCAATGCCTTTGTTTTTAGACCATATGTTATTTTGGAAGATTTATTATTTTGTAAACTTGTTAAAATAAGTGATAAACGTTATTTGGTTATGTTGGCAAGCCATCATGTTATTTTTGATGGCATTGGTTTGGCGTCACTGGGGTTTACTCTTAGAGATAGATACGACCAAATAGCCGAAGGCAAACAAGCGGTTGCTTGGAACGATAGGTTTCATGAATACGTGAAGTATGAACGTAATCATGTTGATTCTTCAGAAACACAACGTTTTTGGCGTGATACGTTGCCTGAGACGCTCGGCGCAATTGAGATGTCGTCGTCAGTTGACTCAAAGGCGGAGTCCACTACCAAGAGCTTGCTCTTTCCCAGTGATCACTGGGATGATTTGAAACGTTATATTCGTAAGAATAAAATCACTCCAGCTCTCTATTTTAAAGTGCTATACGGAATTTTGTTGCAGCGATATAGTCAGTGCGAGACTTCTTTCTATATTGATGAAATGATTCATGGTCGCGAAAAAGGTTATGAAAATATCGCTGGTTGTTTTGCGCAACCGTCTCCGTTTGTATTTGATGCGTCTTGTTTTACTGATGAAGATGGTAACGCTGCATCGGTTCATGACGTTATTACTAACGCGAGAGCTTTCCAGAAAAGTATTAAAGGAAAGCGTCTATGGTCTGAACAAAGTCAAGCATCTTTGCTTCCTCGGTCACAACATTCATTTATATTTAACTTTATACCTTTTGTCGTGGCTCCTGACTTTCTCGGTGAGCCTACCAACATCAGGGAATTGATTAATCATGTCAGTGGTACTGTTGAGTTTACGGTTGTCGTTAAAAAAGAAGAAGTACGATGTAACTTGACGTATAACGCGGGAGAGTTTCAAGATTTCGACTTTCTTGAGCGGTTGGTGTGGTTGAGCCAACAGATTATTAGCGGAAATGAGGCTCTTAACTCCCTGGATCTTGTTTTTGATCACGAGAAGCAATCATTGCTTAAGCAATCCGGGTACCGTGTTGATTACGATCTTTCAGAGACCATACCGGCTTTGTTCTCTCGACAAGTTCTACATAATCCGAATGATATTGCTGTTGTATATGGAGATGACAAGCTAAGTTATCAAGCGCTTGATAATATGGTGACTGCGCTAGCTATTGAGCTAAAAGATGCGGGTGTGTCTGCTAATGATCTTGTTGCGCTGTACGCCGATCGTAGTCAATATTTCTTGGCAGCGATTCTAGCGATCATGAAAAATGGTGCCGCTTATGTGCCCATTGACCCGAAATACCCAAATGATCGTATTCGGTACATGTTAGAGGATTCTCAGGCGAGAGTTATTGTTTCAGAAAAACAGTTAATTGAACGCTATCTTGGGGAAGGAGGGTCGAGCGATAAGAATACCTTTATCTATCTTGATGCTGAGATTAATAGTGAGATTAACCTCGGCTCATTTAACAATATCTCTACGCCAAACGATCGTGCTTATATGATTTATACCTCCGGTTCTACGGGGGAGCCTAAAGGTGCATTGATACATCATAAAGGGGCACTAAATCATATTTTGGCTGAATGTGACGTCCTGGGTTTTGACGGTGCGTTTAATTTTCTTCAAAGTGCGCCGTCGTCGTCTGATATTTCTGTTTGGCAATTGTTAGGACCAATTGTTAGAGGCGGTAAAACAGTGGTTTTGGCTGACGTCACTGACATTCCAACATTGTTTAGATTGCTAACGACTGAATTTATTGATATTGCCGAGTTAGTGCCTGCGGTACTACAAATGCTTATCGAGCATGTATCCACATTGGAGGCAAAGGAACGGGCATTACCCAATCTAAAATGGATGATGGCGACGGGAGAAGCGGTTTCTGTCGCATTGGTAAACCGGTGGTTAGCACTTTACCCAAATATCCCTGTGGTCAATGCATATGGCCCAACGGAGGCATCCGATGACGTCATTCAATCGATTACCACAGAGGTGTTAGGGAAGGATGAAACATCGGTGCCTATTGGTTCACCTCTTCCAAATATGAATGTATTTGTTCTTGATCAAAAAGGCCGTTTATTACCCAGTGGTGTAGCGGGGGAAATTTGTATCACAGGGGTTGGGGTTGGAGAGGGGTATTGGAACAAACCTGAGAAGACCCGGGAAGTTTTTATTGATAACCCCTTTGAGAGTTTAGGTTTTGAAAAGATGTATCGAACCGGCGATTTGGGGCGATGGTTACCGAATGACAATGTTGAATTTATTGGGCGTAAGGATAGCCAGATACAACTTCGTGGTTTTAGAATTGAATTGGGTGAAATCGAAGCTCATCTAACCGCGCTGGACGGCGTTGCTGAAGCGGTGTGTGTTGTTAGAGAAGACCAGAGTTTGGCTGGGTATTTTACATTGTCTACCGATAGCGCTGATGCATCGGTTGGTGAGTTATTTGATGCATCGCAAGTGAGAAATATACTCAACAGTACTTTGCCTGAGCACATGATTCCAAACAGCTTTACTGTTCTGGAAAAATTTCCGCTAACCCCAGCAGGTAAGATCGATCGAAAAGCTTTGCCAACACCCGATACCAATCGTATCGATGTGGTTGTAGCGCCAAGAAATAACACCGAAGCAGCATTGGTTGATATTTGGAAAGATGTTTTAAAAATCGATGTTGTCAGTGTATTGGATGATTTTTTCACATTAGGCGGCCACTCGCTATTAGGTACTCAAGTTGTGGCGAGAATTCGAGATAGTTTACACGTTGATTTGGCGATGCGCGCCATTTTTGAATTCAGTACGCTATCAACGCTAGCGTTAGAAATTGAAAAAGAGAAACGTAAGATAGGTTTCGGTTCTTTGCCTGCAATTTCGCCTCGTCAGCGTATTGGCTATTCAACAGATGCCCCTGTACCTCTTACCTTTGGGCAGCAACGCATCTGGATGATGGAGTTGTTAAACCCTGGTAGTGCGGCTTTTAATATGCCCGGAGCATTCAATGTTACGGGTGATTTTGATGTGGTTGCCTTCGAATCTGTCATGGGCGATATTGTTCGTCGTCATGAAACATTAAGAACACATTTTATTGCTGATGAGCAAGGCGATGCCTTTATGTTGGCAGACTCCTACGATAGAAATTGGACGTTGCCAGTTGTTGATTTGCGTAATTTTGAAAATGATGACGATATGTTGCAGGTGAAAATCGATAGATACTTACGAGAAAATGAAACAACCCCTTTTGATTTATTATCGGGGCCACTATTTCGCGTAAGGGTATTAATTCTGCCTAACGATAACGGACTGCCACGGCATACGATCATGTTTTGTATGCATCACATTGTGTCTGATGGACGTTCTGTTGAAGTATTGACACAAGAAATCGCCAACGGCTATATCAATTACGCAGGGGGATCCGCTTGCTCTTCTGATTTACCTATTCAGTATGCCGATTATGCCTTGTGGCAACGAACCTACTTGGATAATGCACTTATCGACAAGCAGTTAGCCTATTGGCAAGAAACGCTTGATGGGTGTGCAAGTTTTCTACATTTGCCAACGGACTACCCAAGACCGGCTCAACAAACGACCGCAGGTAATCGCATTCAGGTCGAATTCCCTGTTGGATTTAATGAGACGTTAAAAACAGTTTGCGCTGAACAGGGCGTAACGCCGTTTATGTTTATGTTAACGGTGTATCAATTACTGCTAAGTCAGTATGCCCAGCAGGATGACGTGTTGGTTGGCATCCCTATGGCGGGGCGTGAACAGGCCGATTTACAAGGGGTGATAGGGTTCTTTATTAATAGTGTTGTCATTCGCGGAGATATGAGTGACAACAAAACAGTCAGTTCACTATTACAGAATACACGAGAAAATGTGTTAGATGCGTTTGCCAATTATGACGTGCCTGCAGAAAAGGTATTACAAGCATTGGAATTTGAACGTAGCCCAGCATTTCCTCCTTTAGTCCAGGTCGCGTTTCAGTTGTTGCAAGCTGTGGATAATGGAGCGTCGGTAAACTCTGGAACACAGTCAGCTTCACTACAGTTTGGAAATTTAGGGTTTGAAAATCTAGGGTTGGAAAAAGTCGATGCTAAGTTAGATATGACACTTGAATTGAGGATGTCAGATAATGGTGTTATAGCTTTTCTTGAATATAACACAGATCTATTTTCTCAGAATACGATCGCGATGTTTCTAGATAATTATATTGCGTTATCCCAAACGATGATGACAAATATAGATGCACCTTCTCGCTCACTGCATTGGATGAGTGAAGAGAAGTTAATGGCAGCATTGGATTTGGATCCGACATTGATTGATGGCGTGTGGCCTGTTACGGCAATGCAGCGGGATCTTTATTTGGATTCAATTATGGATCTAGAAAGCCATAGGAATAGCATGGGGTGTGTGGCTGAGCTTAATTCTTCTATTGATCCAGAATTAATGCATACCGTTATCAATGCATTGGCTCAATCTCAGAGCATGTTGAAATCGTATTTTATTGAAGCTCCATTTCCATATATGGACTTTGTCTATCAGGTTATACCAAAAACTTGCGATGTTAGTTTTGAATATGAAGACTGGACTTCTGCTGATTGGGATAACAAAGATTGGGCGGGCAATACATTGTTAACCGATGTATCACCAACTGGCACGTCGTCCATTAAGAAATCGTCACTTAAGACGTGGTCACTTGATACATTGAGTGATGAGGATATCCAGGTTCTTGGGGAGCAATTTATTTATCGCCCCTTTGACGTTAAACGCAGCCGACATCTAAGTCGTTATCGTTTGGTTAAGTTGGGAGATGAGCGTTTCTTATTTCTTATGGTAGGTCATCATGCAACAACGGATGGTGTTGCAATGAATCAGTTTGCCAAAACAATTGTTACGGTGTACGAGTCATTGCAGAATACTCCGTCGCTAAGTGTGGCAGATGCGGTTGAGCATGTTCAAAAAGATCGTTTTAGAGATCATATCGATTCTGATCGTATGAATATGGATAATAAAGACACGCTTGATTTTTGGCGAGCCACTCTTAGCAATGCTGAGTCTTTGGTGTTTCGTGTAAGAAAGGATGAAATGGCTCAGCCTTGTGAAGTAGCTCAGTCTTGTGAAGTAAAACAAACGCCCAAAGACAAACAAACAGCGTTAAGAACAGGCTCTAAAGTATCAAAAGAACTAATTCTGGACGATGACCTTTGGCAAGGTATCAAGAAGTATTGTCGCAAGAGTCGAATTACCCCTGCTCACTACTTTAAGTGTATTTACGGCTATTTGCTAAATAGTTATTGTGGCGCGACACAAGACTTTCAGGTGATGGAATTAGCGCTTGGTCGAACGATGGAAAGTGCAGAAACCTTGGGTTGTTTTTATCAACAAATCCCTTACCTGATGCGTCAGAGCGTATTAGGACGAGAAAATACAATGAAGGATGTATTTTCTGACGCAAGAAGCTTCCAAAAGGAAATTAAAAACTACCGAAACATATCTGGCTTTGCACAGGCTAGCATTCTGCCACCTGGCCCGGTGACGTTCCTTTATAACTATCAAGCATATTATGAAGAAGTCACCTTTAATGGCCAAACGCTGAATAATGTAGGGTTACCACCGGATGTGCAAGGGCATGTGTTGATGTCTGCGAAATTGGCAGATGATCAGGTTCATCTTATTTTGCATTATTACGACCACTTGTTCGAAGATTTTGATTTTCTAGAACGAATGGTATGGATTACCCAGCAGTTACTTGATGGTAAAGAATTACTGGGTGATATTGACTTGGTTCGACCCGAAGAGAAGGCTGACTTAGTTAATCAAGCTATGTGTTCGTCGGTAAAGGAAAAAACTCAAGAAGATAAATCCTATATTCCCTTAGTTCGACAAATCGAACTTAATATTAACAATGCTCAAGAAAAAGTTGCTGTGTCTTGTGGTGATAATACACTGACGTATGCCGAGTTGAACGACAAGGCAAACACCTTGGCAATAATGCTTCAGCATCAAGGCGTCGGTGTTGGTGATGTTGTTGGCGTGTGCTTGAATCTTGGCTGTGAGCTAATGGTATCGCTTTTGGCAGTGTTAAAAACGGGCGCTGCTTATCTACCGTTGGATCCTCAGCACCCTAAAGAGCGCCTGCTTTTTATGGCTCGGGATGCTTCGACTCAGAGGGTGTTAACCGATAGTGGTATTCAACATATTATCGGGTTTCCTAATGCGTTAGTGCTTTCGGAGAATGATCAATCTACATGTGATGAAACGTTTGAAGATATATCGATTGATGCTGATACGTTGTTTTATGTGATATATACCTCTGGCTCAACGGGTACGCCAAAAGGATCGTTAGTAACGCAAGCTAATGTAGTCAATCTTCAATCTTGGTATTGTGATCAATTCTCTTTTGATAAAACGGATGCCCACTTAATTTTCAGCGCGATTGGATTCGACTTGACGCAGAAAAATCTCTGGGCGCCGTTATTAACGGGAGGTACCCTACATTTTATAGATACCCCTGATTATGAACCCAAAAAAATAGCGGACACTATCGAACGTTTTAGTATTACTCGGGTTAACTGTGCGCCTAGCGCGTTTTATCCCGTCGTTGAGGGCTGTGTAGAAATAGCCAGCTTGCAAAAGTTGGCCACGTTAAAGACAGTGATCTTAGGTGGAGAGCCGATTAGCATGCTGTTGCTAAAACCATGGCTAGAAAACCCCGATTGTGGTTGCCAGGTAGTTAATAGTTATGGTCCAACAGAGTGTACGGATATAGCGGCGTTTTATCCTATTAAGGAACCTAGTCTATTCTATAACGGCCCTGTGCCCTTAGGGCATTCAAACGATAATGTGCAATTATGGATTGTTAATAGGAACAGGCAATTGATGCCACAAGGTCTAACGGGCGAACTTGCCATTAGTGGTAGAGGAGTAGGAAAGGGGTATTTGAACCAACCTAACCTGACACAATCCGCGTTTGTGCCTGGTGTATTATCAAGTCAAGAGTCTGCAAATGAAAGCATGTATTTAACGGGTGATTTGGTATGCCAGGATCACAATGGATTGTTAGATTATGTGGGTCGAAACGATTTCCAGGTCAAAATCCGTGGATTAAGGATTGAATTAGGGGAAGTTGAATATGCGTTACGTCAGCTATCCAGTGTTAAAGGTAGCACTGTTAAAGATAGCTTAGTATTAATGCGTGACAATATGTTAGTTGCATTTGTATTGAGTGATGACGTTTCAGATGCGCTTATTCATTCAGATTGGCGTATAGCGTTGCGTAATTATCTCCCCGATTACATGATTCCAAGTCGGTTGTTTGTTTTATCACACTGGCCCCTCAATGCGAATGGAAAAGTTGATCGTCAAGCATTACCTGTTGATGCGCTAGAGGAGGCTAAGTACATTGCCCCTGAAACGGGTATTGAAAGAACGTTGGTTGATATTTGGCAACGGATTCTTGGCGTCGAAAAAGTGGGGGTTACTGATGACTTTTTTGAATTGGGAGGACACTCAATTCTAGCGGTTCGATTGATGTCTACTATTGAAAGAGAATTAGATGTGGAAATACCATTGGCATCCCTTTTTCAGATGCAGTCCATTGCACCTTTGGCAATATTCATTGAAAAACAAAAATGTCTCAATGAGTTCCCTGAAGATGATTGGTCTCATCTTGTTAAACTACGATCAGGTGATAGTGAGAATAAAAAAACGTTGTTTTGTATCCATGCTGTTGGTGGTGAAGTGTTGGTATACTCAACGTTAGCGCGCCAGCTATCTTCCAATATATCGGTTTTTGGTCTTCAAGCTCAAGGTTTTGTAGGAGGGCTATTACCTTTATCAGATATTGCTGAAATGGCAGATATCTATGTCGAACATATCAAGCAGGTTTTACCTTCAGGGCCTGTTTATTTATGCGGTCAGTCTATGGGGGGGCTTATTGCGATTGAAGTAGCGCGCCTATTACGGGGTGTCGGACGCACCGTAGAGGCTGTTTTCTTGTTAGATACTTATGTGCCTTCAGATACGAACAAGGTAGATGAAATTGACTTTATTGTCGAAAAACTAGGCTCTGTTGTTAATGTTGATAGAACAACTGTAAGTCAGCTAACGCCAAATGAGCGTGTTGGGTTTGTTATTGATAGCTTTATTAGTTCCGGGCTACTGCCCAGTGACGTGAGTCGGTCAGAGCTAGAAAAGCGAGCTTCTGTATTCCTTTCCCATCACCGTGCATTTGAACAGTATAAAATGCAAGATTATGATGGAAAACTCGTGCATTGGTGTGCAACGGGAAATAACGCGGCGGGACAAAACAGGACTGACAAACAACAAGATACAAATCAGGGTAACCAACCTAAGGCTAAGTCGGATACACTATGGTCATCGTTTTGTACGATATTAGACCAGCGCTATATCAATACAGATCATGAGGGAGTGTTGAAAGTCCCTCATGTCGGGGAAATTGCGTTAGTTATTGATAAAACCATAAATGATTAGGCACTGCCTCCCAACTTGGTATTGTAGGGGTGTATTTGCGAGGCGACATAAAATAAAATTCGAGGGTCTCTATGAAGGCGCTTAAGCCACACATTGTAAGACAAAAACAATAAGCCTTATTAAGGGATAAAGCAGTAACAGTGAAGATATTTTATTTCATACTAGCCGGACAGGCGATGTCGCTTCTAGGTACGTCATTGACCAATTTTGGTTTGAGCGTGTGGGTATATGAAGAAGCTGGCTCTGTAATGGATTTTACCTTGGTTGCGATAGCCGGCGCGTTGCCAACGTTGTTTTTTTCCCCCATTGCCGGGGCACTTATTGATCGATGGCCCCGAAAAATAACACTTGTCATAGGGCAGACGGGCTCTGCACTTTGTACGTTGGTTGGCGCCAGCCTGTACTGGTTTGATATGCTGGCAGTTTGGCATATTATTGCTCTCGTCACCGTTAGCGCGGTATTTATGGCGTTTCTGCGTCCAGGCTTTATGGCCACGATTACGCTCCTAGTAAACAAAAATGATTTAGGCAAAGCTAATGGGGCGCTTGCGACAACCTTTGGTATAGTGCAATTGATAGCGCCAGCGTTGGCAGGGGCATTGATACATTGGATTGGGCTACAGTGGGTTTTTGCGATTAATTTGGCAACGTTTGTTATAGGAATAGTCACACTATTGGTAGCGGCAATTCCGTCTATACATGACAAAAATAAGACGTCCGGTCAAAGCATTATCCAAGAAATTAAAGATGCATGGATTTACCTTCGTGGTAAACCTGCTTTGTTAATGCTGCTCGGCCTTACAGCGGCGGTTAATTTCAACCTTGCCGCTATTCAAGTTTTAGTTATTCCTGTCGTTTTGGGTTTTGCAAATAAAGCTGAGCTTGGTGTTGTGATGTCTGTTGGTGGCGCGGGTATGTTATTTGGCGGAATATTTATGATGGCATGGGGTGGCCCTAAGCAAAATATCAATGGCGTGCTGTATTCCGGTCTCGTTATTGCACTACTCATTATGCTTTTCCCAATAATACCTTCCACTTATGTATTTGCTGCCGGTGTATTTTTCGCGATGGCGGCATATCCCGTATTTATGGCATGTAGCCAATCGATTTGGCAGCGAAAAGTCGATATATCAATGCAGGGGCGGTTGTTTAGTTTCCGTAATATGGTCATTGGTGTGGTAGCACCGCTGGCATATGTTTCTTCTGGGTTTCTTGCTGATTATATCTTTGAACCTTTGCTGCTTGATGCGAATGCACTTTCCGCTTTTCTATCGGGACGATTCTTATGGTTAGGGGAGTTATACGGCTACGGGCCGGGTAGAGGCGTTGCTGTTATGGTTAGTCTTTATGGGTTAGTTTGCTTTGTTTGTCTGTTGATAGGCAGGATGCATAAAGGTATTCGGAATATAGATATTGATCTCCCAGATGTAGAAGGTAATGATAGTTTGAAAGACGAACAAGGACGTGTTGCTAATGGCGTTGATAATGGTGCTGTTGTATGAAGCGTGACAGCGAGTTATTGTATTCATCCCAACATACGGCCACAGAAAAGACGGCATTAAAACTAGGGCATCTTGGTGTAGAAGCCGTTTACCCTCTAACGCCAATGCAAAGGGATTTGTACCTCACGAGCGTGCTGAAACCAGAAACACTGGATGTTTGTATTGGTTATTCGATTTCTATATGCGAAGCATTTGATGTTGAGGTCTGGAAGGGGGTGTTATTAGCGTTTCAAGAGCAGCAGCCAATATTGCGAACTCGTATCTATGAAGGGGCAGAGCAGTATCTAAACCGACATAGCCTTGAAGCTGATGATGTTGCTTGCCAGTGCGTATCAACACAAAGTAACTTTAATGTCGATATTTTGGATTTTACCGCGTCAACGTATTCTGATGAGGAGGTAGAATCACTGGTTCGTGATTTTATTTATGCTCCTTATGATATTCACAGTAACGATCTAGTGCGTTATCGTATTTGGCGTCTGAATCATGGTCGAACTGTTTTTGGTATGGGTTGCCACCATATATTGATGGATGGCGTTAGCCTTGCTTCACATCTTAGTCAGGTTGCTGACCAGTATAAATTAATTGTTGGGCAGGCCGGTGAACGCGAAGATGTTGTGGCGCCAGAGGATAAAACGTCACAATATTTAGATCTTGCGGAGCAATATTGCAACGAGTTTGATACAGACGAAATTCAAAAGTTCTGGAGTGCCAATTTACGTGAAGTCGAACCTATTTCGATTGAGGGGAATGCAGGTGTCGGTGCTATTGACGCTACTGAAGTGATGAAGGATTACTTGTTTTTAAATACAAAACAAGTAAATCGTATCAAGCACTATTGCCGCCAGCATGTTATGACACCAGCGATTTTTTATCGTTGTGTTTATGCATTGTTAATCAATCAGTATGGCCACCCTGCACAACCTTTTCTTATACACAGCGCTCACAGTTTTCGCCCTAAAGGCCATGATAATAGCCTTGGTTTATACGTTAACCAAATACCTTTTGTATTAGACCCTAAAATCCTGGATGGGACAGCTGAGATGTTGTTCTCTGCGTCTCGTCGTTTTCAAAAATCGCTGCGTGGATATGAGAAGTTATCCATTGGTGAGACAAAACAATTGTCATCATCAGAAGATATGGAGTTTATCTATAACTTTATCGACTTCGTCCCTTCAATTTCATTGTCAGATTCTCCAATTGTGGTTTCTCGTTATACGAATCATCCGCATAAACAAGTCCAGTTGGTTGTGCAGATTGAGAATGGCGGCCTTTCTCTTAACCTTTATCATTATCCCGAAGAGTTCGATGCGTGTCGTTTTTTGGAGCGAATGGATCTGATCATTGAACAGCTTCTTTCGGGAGAAGATGAATTACGAGGGTTGCACTTTGTACTGCCTGATGAACAAACAACACTGAAAAAATGGAATAATACTGCTACAGAGTATCCTCAAAGTGCGAGTATCCATGAACAATTTCAGCAGCAAGTTATTATCAATCCCAATAAAATTGCATTGGTACATGGTGATCACGAATTAACTTACCGGGAGCTTAACCGGGTATCAAATCAGTTGGCGCAGTATTTGAGAATAAAAGGCGTGAGTTCGGGTGACTTTGTTGGACTTTGCTTGGATCGATCTTTTGATATGACGATCGGTGCGTTGGCTGTTCTGAAAGTTGGGGCGGCGTATGTTCCTCTTGATCCTGGTTACCCGTCAGATCGATTGTCTTACATGTTAGACGATTGCAGTGTGTCTATCGTATTAACGCAGCTCGCTTTGAAAGAAAATATACCTGACAATGTCCCGGGCAGTGTTCGAGACAATGTTCGCGATAATATTTGTTTAGATGACCCTAATGTTGTTGAGCTATTAGCGATATTCTCGGGTGATGATCTGGCGACAGAAAACGTGAATGCTGTGCCAGGGAATGAAACTCTGGCGTATGTTATCTACACATCAGGTTCAACGGGGCAACCCAAAGGTGTCTGTGTTTACCATAAAGCCGTATCTCGTCTTTGTAAAAGCTCCAACTACATTCAAATAACACCAGAAGATAACGTAACACATTTATCCAATGTGTCTTTTGACGCAGCGACGTTTGAAATTTGGGGGGCATTGCTAAACGGTGCGACTGCCATCGTTGTTGATAAGGAAGTATTACTGTCAGATGACGACTTGGTGCAGTATTTTACGGATAAACGTGTTTCGGTCATGTTTATTACCACCGCTTTGTTTCACTACTATGCCATTCATAGGGTGGAGATATTCAAACTGTTTAGGGTTGTCTTATTTGGCGGTGAGGCGTGTGATCCAAAGCTAGTTGCTAAGGTTTATGAGAACGCCAAACCTCGCCATCTAATTAATATATATGGGCCTACGGAAAATACTGTTTTTAGTCTTTGGTATGAAATGGCTGGTTGTGAGCAGGAACGTTTTACTATTCCTATAGGGAAGGCTATATCAAATACCACCCTACACATATTGGATAAGAATCAGCGTTCGATGCCTATCGGTGTACCTGGTGAACTTTATCTTGGAGGGGATGGCATTGCCCAGTGTTACCTTAATCGGGACGAGTTGACGAATGCTGCTTTTTTAATGCATCGATCTTTTGGTCGGATATATCGAACCGGTGACTGGGTTCGACTTAATAAGGAAGGCAACGTCGAGTACCTCGGGCGTATAGACAGTCAGGTGAAAATTCGTGGTTTTAGAATTGAAATTGGTGAAATAGAGAAAAATATTTTGCTGCATGAAGGTGTTGCTGAAGCGATAGTGGTTGCTAGAGAGGATCAACCTGGTCATAAAGTGTTGGTGGCTTATTGTGTTTCGGCAGAGCAAGATTCGTCTCAAGATGAAAATCAATGTTTTTCACAGGGACTTCGTCAATTTATGAAGTCCCTGCTCCCTGACTACATGATACCCAGCGCATTTGTGATGATGGATCAACTTCCCTTAACCGCCAATGGCAAGGTTGACAAAAAATCATTACCTAAACCTCAAGATGCCATAAATGACGCAAGTTATGTCGAACCTACAACGTATCAAGAAAAGATACTCGCGCTAATTTGGTCTGAAGTGTTAGGCGGACAAAAGATTGGAGTGAATGACAACTTTTTTGAATTGGGTGGTGATTCTATCATCAGTATTCAAATTATTAGCAGAGCAAAACGAGTAGGGCTACATCTACAACCTCAACAGTTGTTTGAGCACCCAACCATTGCTGGGCTGGCGAGCATCGCATCATCTGAACGAGTTAATATTGTTGCGGAGCAGGGCGCTGTAGATGGAGAGGTGGCAATGCTACCGATTCAGCATTGGTTTATGGAAGAACACAGCGAAGGCCGTGAGCACTTTAATCACGGAGTTATGCTTGCAATAAAATCGAGTTTTTCAGTTGCCGATATCGAACGTGTAATTACTGCATTGGCTAAGAAGCATGATGGATTGCGTGGTCAATTCTTCAATGATCATTCTGGTACCGGTGGAGAGCGCTGGGTGCAGCGCATTCTTCCGATAGATCAAGTTGATGTTGCATTGCAGCATATGAGTATTGGTGATCAGCACTGGGGAAATAAAGATCACTTGATGTCGAATTTTGCGAACAAGCTTCATGAAAGCTTTCAATTCAATAATGGTCATCTGTTTACTGCGGGTTTCATAAAAACCCCTAAAGAAGAAGATAATCGACTGTTGTTGGTGATTCATCATCTGCTTATTGATGTGGTTTCATGGCGAATATTGATGGATGATATCAATATCGGATTGGCTCACATAGCGGATGGTAAAGATATCGATCTTGGTGCCAAGACGACATCTATTCAGCAATGGAGTGATGCTCTTACAAAGTATTCCAAAACAGATGCTGTGTTAGAAAAAATAGAATATTGGCGTTCGCTGAGTAATTTGGTTTTTTCAGCACTACCTGTTGATAACCAGTGCGCTAACAATACATACGGTCAACTAAATGAGTGTGTAGTCTCACTTAGTGCGGATCAAACCAAACAGCTGTTATCACAGGTTAATAGCGCTTATAGAACGGATATTGAAGATGTGTTGTTGGCTGCTTTGGCAAAAACCATCAGTGGTTGGATTCAACGTTCAGATACCAGCGCTTCAAATAACAATGTTTCAACGAACAATGTTTCAACTAAGTTGTATCTCCAACTAGAAAGTCATGGTCGTGAACATATATCGACGTCTGTAGATGTTACCGGTACGTTGGGATGGTTTACGAGTGTATTTCCTGTTTTGATTGATATCGCTACCGTCGATATTGCTAACCCGAATAACTACGGGGTATTGATTCAATCCGTAAAAGAGCAGTTGCGACAGGTTGGTGATGGTGACGGAGGTTTCAATTTTGGTCTATTAAAGCACTTATCTAATGATGAGGTGCGCCAGGAGTTATCGTCAGTACCAACCCCGGAGATCGTGTTTAACTATTTGGGCCAACTGGATAATGTTGTTAATAGAGATCATGGTTCTTTTTCGACGAATGAATCTGTTGGTAATATGTGCAGCCCGAAACTTAAACGTAAGCAGCTATTAGATATTAACTGTCGAATAGAAGACGGTAAATTTCAAGCGCATTGGTCCTATAATTCGGATATTCATGATGAGGCGACAATTTCTCATGTTGCGACACAATATATTGAAAATTTGTCGGCGTTAATTGATTTTTGTTTGGATAAAAACAATAACGGAATAACCCCTTGTGACGTGCCACTGATAGATATTGATCAGGTTGGGCTTGATCATATGGTTGATAACATAATTCAGCAAAGTGCGGGGGTTTCGGTAAGCGAAATTCAAGCGATTTATCCGTTAAGCCCCATGCAAGAAGGCATGTTGTTCCATAGTGTTTATCAGCCAGAATCAGCATTCTATATTGACCAGATGGAGCTTAAAGTTGAAGGTGGGATAGACCTTGAACTGCTGACAAAAGCATGGCAACGGGTCGTGAACAGGCACGATGTTTTACGCACCGGGTTTGTCTATAAAGGTGTACAAAAACCGATACAGGTTACGTTTGATCATGTGAATGTTGCTATTGATGTTTACGATTGGACTCAAGGTTACCCTGACCTCACATTTTCCGAATGGCTTGTTGTTGATAAAGCTAAAGGCTTTGTGTTTTCTGAACCAGGTTTATTTAGATTTTCATGGTTTATGTTACCTAATCAAGAACAACGATTGGTTTGGACATTTCACCATATCCTTCTTGATGGTTGGTCACTGCCGTTGGTATTGGGTGAAGTGATGCAAACATACTCTGATTTGCTTACGGGTAACCCTCTGCAATCGGGAACGGTACCCCAGTATCAGAACTTTATTCGCTGGTTATCTCAGCAACCGAAAGTAGAGGCTGAAAACTATTGGCGGAAATACTTGGCGGGCTTTAGCGCACCTAACGTTTTTCCTCAAATGAAAACGGCTAGTCTTCAAAAATCAACGCACGCAGAGTGGAAAGAGTGCATCGTTGAATTGGATGAGAGTACACTTCAATCGCTTAATGCTATCGCTCACGACGAGCACCTTACATTAAATACGATTGTTCAGGGTGCATGGGCGGTTTTGTTAGGGCGTTATTCTAGAGAAACTGATGTTGTATTCGGTACAACGGTTTCAGGACGACCTGCAGAATTGCGGGATGTCGAACAAACGGTTGGGATATTTATCAACACCCTGCCGCTAAGAGCACAAATTCAAACAGAGTTGCCATTTTCAAACTGGTTGAAATCATTGCAGCAACAACAAGTGGACATGCGTCGCTATGAACATGTTCCATTGGTCGATGTTCAATCGGTATCTGAGGTGTCTAGTAAACAAGCATTGTTTGATTCGATTGTTGTTTTTGAAAATTATCCAATGGATCAAAGCTTTTTTGAGTATCTTCCTATTAAGTTAACGGAAGTTACCCTTATTGAACATGCAAATTACCCGTTGACGTTAATCGTTATACCTGGTGAAAAACTCACTTTCAAAATGTCCTACAATGACAGTTTGTTTGATGAGTTAGATGTAAAACGTATGCTTAGACATTTGGCGGTAATGCTTGAGGGCGTTGCAAATCAGCCTGATATGTTATTGCAGAATTTGCCATGGCTGACTGAGACTGAAATAGCGCAGGTGACCATTGAGTGGAATGAAACCAGTGTTGCGTATGCTTCAGATTGCTCGTTGGTGAATCTGTTTGAGAAAAAGGTGGAAAGTTATCCTGATTATACGGCGGTTTCCTTTGATGATGAGCGGTTGTCATATCGGCAGCTAAATGTGCTTGCGAACAAAATGGCACACGGGCTGATCTCAAGTGGTGTTGATCCCGGTGATTACGTTGCTATTGTAATGGCCCGGTCGTTACCCATGATTATATCCACGCTTGCTGTTTTAAAGGCGGGCGGTGTTTATGTGCCAATTGATCCATCTTATCCTGACGATCGTATTGCTTATATGTTATCGGACACTGCCGCTTCTGTATTGTTAACATGTAGTCACGATGAAGCAAAAATTAGAAGCATCGAAACGGAGCACAAATCAAAGGTTATTCTGTTTGACTCATCCTATGATTCTTTGGACCATTCATTGGGTGATTTATTGTCAGAAGCCGATGCAAAAAATCCAATTATTCCTGCCAACTCATCTAGCTTAGCTTATGTAATCTATACGTCTGGATCGACGGGAAAGCCGAAGGGAGTGTGTGTTTCGCAAAAGGCAGTTTCGCGATTAGTTATCAATACCAATTTTGTTGAGATACTCCCGGGTGATGCTATAGCGCACCTTTCAAATGTTTCGTTCGATGCTGCTACATTTGATATCTGGGGTGCCTTGTTAAATGGTGGAGAAATTGTAGGGTTTGATAAGGATACTCTGCTAGATGCTGAAAAGTTTCATTCAGTGTTATCAACTGCGAATATAAAGGCGATGTTTCTTACCGTTGCATTGTTCAACTTGCTCACAAAACAGAAAGTAGATATATTTTCGAATGTAGATACCTTGTTATTTGGAGGGGAGACTGCAGATCCTATGCAAGTGCGCCGAGTACTGCATGGTAATGACGGCAAGGCAGCCCCTCGACGATTAGTTAATGTTTATGGGCCAACAGAAAATACAACGTTTTCTACCTTCTACCCCATTACCGCACTGGATGACTCGGTGCTGAACGTACCTATTGGTAAACCGATCACTAACTCAACAATATTTATTTTGGATGAGAATAAACGTCCGGTTCCAGTTGGTGTTCCTGGAGAGCTTTATGTAGGTGGCCTTGGTGTTTCTGATGGATATCTGAATCAAGCTGAGCTGACCGCTTCATTCTTTACACCAAACCCTTATGCCTTGGATTCAGATGGATCTAATATTGATTCTACGCTGTATCGGACGGGTGATGTTTGCCGATATTTAAATGACGGTAATATAGAAATATTGGGTCGTTTTGATGATCAGGTTAAAATACGAGGGTTCCGCATAGAGTTAGGTGAGGTAGAAAATCACCTCTGCGTTATATCGGGCGTTAGTAATGCCTGCGTTTTAGTAAAGCAGAATGAGCAAGGTGATAAACATTTGGTCGCTTATGTTTTGTTGGATGCAGATGTTACGCTGACGATTCATTCCCTAAAAGTTGAAATGAAAAAACAAGCACCGGATTATTTGGTGCCAGCAGCATTTGTTTTTATTGATCACTTGCCACTAAATGCTAATGGTAAAGTTGATAAGAGGTGTTTGCCAGAACCCGATGAGTTTAGCTACGACAGCAACAAATATGTAATGCCTAAAAATGCTATTGAACAGCAATTAGTTGAGATATGGCAGGATGTATTGGGATTGCCCAGAGTATCCGTTAACGATGATTTTTTTGATCTCGGCGGACACAGCTTACTTGTTACCCAGGTGGTGGCAAGAATACGAGAAGAAATGCAAATAGACATCAGCTTACGTACGCTTTTTGAAGCAACAACTATTACAACCATTGCAGAAATGATTTCTGTTGTGATGCCGCATCCCAACGCTAGTGCCTTTGATAGCACAGATAACACAGATAGTAACGTTCTCATCGATCAAGATGCTGAGAGCGAAGAGGATGACGATGATGAATTTGAGGAATTTACTTTATGACGGTCTACGATATTGTTTCAAAGCTTAATAGTGCCGGAATAAAAGTGTGGGTGGATGATGGGCAGTTAAAACTAAAGGCGCCAAAGGGCGCTCTTACCAAAGCGCTAAAAGATGAAATCGTTGCGAATAAATCTGAATTAATCCAGTTTTTACCCAGTGTAACAACAGCCTCGAATAATGAAGAGGGCATTCCCGTTGTTTCGAGAGACGGTGTGTTGGCGCTTTCTTACGCTCAACAACGTATGTGGTTTCTTGCTCAGTTAGAGCCTGGAAATACGGCTTATCATATACGTACTGCGCTAGAGATAACCGGTAATCTTAATGTCAGCGCTTTACAACAAGCTCTTAACAAACTTATAGATCGGCATGAGTCTCTAAGAACAACGTTTTATGAAGTGGACGGTGTCCCTTCGCAAGAAATCCATCACAACGTAGATTTTTGTTTGTCATCCCATACCTTAGAAGAGACAGCGCTTGCGAATATGTTTTCTGGTTTTGTTGATGAGCCTTTTGATTTGGAATCAGGGCCATTACTCAGGGCAGGCTTGGCAACAAAAAATGATAATCAATATGTTCTGATGATCGCGATGCATCACATTATATCAGACGGCTGGTCTGCCGCCGTTATGGTACGAGAGTTATCAGTGCTGTATGCATCAATGGTATCTGGGACCTCAGATACATTACCCCCTATTAAAATTCAGTACGTGGACTATGCCTATTGGCAGAAATCTTGGCTATCGGGTGAAAAAGAGAAGTCACAACTTGAATACTGGACAACACAATTAGCGGATGTTCCTGTATTGGAGCTGCCAACCGATACTGCAAGACCCGCTGTTAAGCGTTCAGTTGGTAGTGTTGTGCCTTTCGAGATAAAAAAAGAGGTTGCGGAAAAGGCCAAGAGCATTGCGAAACAGCAAAATGCTTCGTTATTTATGGTGCTGCTTTCTGCATTTAATGCCTTTTTGTATCGCTACACAGGACAGGCAGACTTTTCAGTCGGCACCCCTATTGCTAATCGCGCAAATCCTCAACTTGAGGGCACATTAGGGCTTTTTGTTAATACCCTCGCAATACGCGCGCCAGTGCAAGGTGATGTAACTTTTCTTGATTATGTGACGAGGGTAAGCCGTACGGCAATGGATGCATATGATCATCAGGATATTCCTTTTGAACGTATCGTTGATGCCATGGGTGTTTCTCGGGATATGAGTCATACCCCGGTATTTCAAGTGATGTTTGTGCTTCAAAATACGCCAGGAGGCACTAAAGTCGCCTTGCCTGGCGTTACGGTAGAAGCCATTAATATTGACAGAAACACGTCGCCAATGGATATTACCATGACGTTGGTGGAGGAGGCTGA